>NZ_JBNOYB010000027.1:0-25550 GCF_050312375.1 Schaalia sp. | reverse complement strand
GCGCAAACAGGCAACCAAGCACACACACGCGAACAGACCCACACGCAAGCAAACACGCCAACACGGCGAAACATCCGCCGCAGGCGTAGGGCAAAGACACGCCACGCAATGACGCACCGCACGCATGCAGGCGAACACGCGGCAAACCAGACCACACACAGCGAGCGAACGTGGACCACCGCACAAAGATGACGCAGTCCCCTGAAGCTCGACGGCTTTCTCGTTAGACTGGTGTGGAATCGAGATCCGCAGACGGACGTTCCGCTGCGTGCAGAACAGTACAAGCGCCGATGAGCGCGAGAATAGAGGAATTCACCATGGCGTACGAAGAACGAGGACGATCCAACGACGGTCGTGGCGGATTCCAGCGCAGGCCCAATTGGCGCGATGACGACGGCGGCCGCAGGCCGGGCGGCCGGGGCTTCGAGCGTCGCGATGAGCGCGGCAATGATCGCGGTGAGCGTTCCTTCGATCGTGGTGAGCGCCGTGAAGGCGGTTACCGGGACCGCCGTGAGGGCGGGTTCCGGGACGGCGGCCGGGGCCGGGGCTTCGAGCGCCGTGACGAGCGCGGCGGCCGCGGCGGGGACCGGCGCGACTTCCGCAAGGGCGAGGGGCAGAGCCGATTCTCGAAGGGCAGGGGAGACGATCGTTTCTCCGCTCGTGCTCCGCAAGGGCGGAATGACCGCTCCCGCTCGCGAGACGCGGAGTACCAGAACTTCTCCTCGACGGAGGAGTACATCTCCCCGGATCCGAACGAACCGCGCATCCCGGCCGGCGTATCGGCAGAAGAACTCGATGCCCAGGCGCTTCGCGGCCTCGCCACGCTTTCGGGCCCCAATAAGGACATCGTCGCGCGTCACCTCGTGATGGCGGGTCAGCTCATCGACTTGGACCCCGAGGAGGCCTACAAGCACGCAGCCGCAGCGGCAAAGCGCGCCGGGCGCGTCGACGTCGTGCGCGAGGCAGCCGCCCTGACCGCCTACGCGTCGGGCCGCTATGAAGAAGCCCTGAGGGAGGTCCGCGCAGTCCGCCGCATGCGCGGCGACGACTCGCTGCGCGCCGTCGAAGCCGATGCCGAGCGCGGCCTCGGCCACCCCGAGAAGGCCGTCGAGATCATCGACAAGACGAGCACGGAGGGCATGGAGCTCTCCGAGCAGGTCGAGCTCGTCCTCGTCTCCTCGGGCGCGCGGGCGGACCTCGGAGAGCACGAAGTCGGCCTTCTCATCGTCGATGATGCGCTGGCGGTCCTCCCCGAAGACAGCGATCCCTACCTCGTGCGCCGCCTCATGGAGGTCAAGATCGACCGCCTGCGCGAACTCGGCCGAGACAGCGAAGCCGACGAAGTCGAGGCCTGCCTGCCCGAAGAGCTCGAAGACCCCGAGATCGTGGATCTTTCCCTCTTCGCGGACGCCGATGTGGACAACAAGCGGACTGCACTGCGCGCGATGGAGACCGCGCTCGTCGAAGCCTTCGACACGGTCCTCCTCGATCTCGACGGGACGGCGTGGAACGGCGATCGTACGATCGCACACGCATCGGAATCGGTTGACGCCGTGCGTGAAGCGGGCATGAAGACCGTGTTCGTCACCAACAACGCGATGCGGACGCCCGCGCAGGTCGCGCAGAAGCTCCGATCGATGGGATTCGCCGCCGAACCCGAAATGGTGATGACCTCGGCGATGGACATCATCGCGATCATGAAGGAGACCCTCGAAGAGGGCGCCAAGGTCTTCGTCATCGGCGGCGCGGGTCTTCGCGAGGCGCTCGAGGATGCGGGGTACGTGATCGTCGACTCCGCGGATGACGAGCCCGCAGCCGTCGTCCAGGGGCTCGATACCGCGGTCGACTGGACGCTCCTGTCCGAGGGCGCATTCGCGATTCAGCGCGGTGCCGAGTTCTACGCCACGAACCTCGACGCCACGCTCCCGCAGGAACGGGGCTTCGCCCTCGGCAATGGATCCCTCGTGCGCGCGATCGAACACGCGACCCGTAAGCGCCCGCGCGCCGGGGGGAAGCCGGAACCCGGTATCTACCTCCGCGCCGCGGCGCTCGTCGACGGGGAGAAGCCGATCGCGGTCGGCGACCGGCTGGAGACGGACATCTCCGGAGCCGTATCCGCTTCAATGCCCGCGATGCACGTGCTCACCGGCGTCCACGGCGCCCGCGACGTGATCCGCGCGCCGCGCGGACAGCGACCGAGCTTCCTCGCACTCGACATGCGCGGACTCCTCGAAGCGCACCCCCGGGCCAAGCATCATCGCGACGGTACCTGGACCTGCGGCGATTCGCAGGTCGTCAAGGTCACGCGCTGGGGCGCGCTGACGGTCGACGACGTCGAACTTGATGAGAACACGCCCCGCACGGTCACGCTCGACACCTACCGCGCCCTCGCCGCAGCCGGCTGGGACTACGCGGATGAGAAGGGCAACGCCGTGCGCTGCCCCGCGATCGCCGTGGTCGAGAACGGCGATCCGGCCGGCCTCATCGAAGCGCCTGAGCCCCTCGAGGCCCCCGAAGCAGCCGAGACGGACGGCGGCTTCGACGCGGCCGACGAAGATCTCGGTCTCCTCGCGGACGAGCTGGACGAGGCCGTCGAGACGCCGGCCTTCCTCCCCGGTGAGGAAGAGCTCGAGCGCCTTCTCGCTGAAACCGCGGACCTCGACGCCGAAGACCGTGAGGATGACGAGAGCACGGACGGGGCCGACGAGGACAGCGCCGAATGAACCCGGCCGCTCCGGGGCCGAGAGGGGCGTCGCCCGCGGGCGAGGGGATCGAAGCGGAAGTCGAGTCGATCCTCATCGCTTGCGAGGACGCTCGACTCGATGACCGGATCGAGGCTCTCGCGCGCGTCGACGAACGCCTTCGAGCCTGCCTGGACTCCGAGGCGGCGAAGTGAAGCTGCGGAGGATCGATTCCGAACTCGTGCGACGCGGCCTCGTGAAGTCGAGGACGCACGCGCAGGAGCTCATCGCCGCCGGCCGCGTCAGGCTCGACGGCGAGGTCATCCTCAAGCCAGCGCGTCAGATGAACCCCGCGCAAGCCGTGGTGATCACGGGATGCGATGAAGTCGAGTACGTGTCCCGCGGCGCCCACAAGCTCGCAGGAGCCCTCGACGCCCTCGGCGAGGCGGGACCGAAGGTCGCCGGGCGCAGATGCCTCGATGCGGGCGCCTCAACGGGCGGCTTCACCGATGTCCTCCTGCGCCGAGGAGCGGCATCGGTCGTCGCCGTCGATGTCGGCTACGGACAGCTCGCATGGAGCCTCCAGTCCGACCCGAGGGTCGAAGTCCGCGACCGGACGAACGTGCGCACCCTCAAAGCCGGGGACATCGAACCGGCTCCGGAGCTCGTCGTCGGGGACATGTCCTTCATCTCCCTTCAACTCGTCATCCCCGCCCTCGTCGATGCGGCCGCCGAGGACGCGGACTTCCTCCTCATGGTGAAGCCGCAGTTCGAGATCGGCAAGGAACGGCTCGGCCACGGCGGAGTCGTGAGGAACCCGGCGCATCACGTGGAAACGGTTGAAGCAGTCGCGGGTTGCGCGATCCGCACAGGCCTCGACATCGTCGCGGTCGAGGCCTCGCCCCTGCCCGGCCCCTCCGGCAATGTCGAGTACTTCTTGTACATGCGCGCCTCCCATCCCGTTCCGATCGCCCACGAGGACCTGCATTCGCGTATCGTCGAAGCGGTGGAACGCGGTCCCGCCGGATCGGGGAAGGAAGAGAAATGATCGCCACGGTGATGCTCGTACGGCACGTTCACCGTCCCGATGCGCTCACCGCCGCCGAGGTGATGGCGAGCGAACTGCGCGCTCTCGGCATCGACGTCCGCCACGAGGATCCGGATGCGGAAGCGGACTTCGTCCTCGCGATGGGCGGGGACGGCACCATCCTCGCGGCCGCCCATCACGCACACCTGCGCAATGCTCCGCTCCTGGGAGTCAACGTCGGCCACATGGGATTCCTCGCCGAGGCGACCGGCCAGGACCTCGCGCTCATCGCGCGCAGGATTGCGAGCGAGGACTTCCACATCGAAGAGCGCATGACCCTCGACGTGCAGGTCCGCGAACCCGACGGGACCATCCGGAAGGATTGGGCGCTCAATGAGGCGGTGGTCGTTCACACCGACGTCGCCCACCCGGTGCACATCGCCCTCGCCGTCGACGGGCAGGACGTTTCGACCTATGGCGCCGACGGCATGATCATCGCGACGCCGACCGGCTCGACCGCCTACTCCTTCTCCGCGGGCGGCCCCGTGGTCTGGCCCGATGCAGAGGCGGTCGTGCTCGCTCCTCTGGCCGCGCACGGCCTGTTCACACGGCCCCTCGTTCTCGGGCCGTCGGCGCTTCTCGAAGTGGCGGTGCTCGAGGAGAACTGGACGGACCCGGAGATGTGGTGCGACGGACTGAGAAGGACCCCGCTCCCGGCGGGTTCGCTCGTCTCGACCCGGGTCGGCGCGCGCCCCGTGCGCCTCGTGCGCCTCGACGAGACCCCTTTCTCCGCGCGACTCGTCGAAAGGCTCAGCCTTCCGGTCCGCGGGTGGCGCTCCCGCCATCCACGAACGGGGCTCCGATGATCACGAGGATCGAGATCTCAGGGATCGGCGTCATCGACCGCGCCGAGCTCGACTTCGGAGAGGGGCTGACCGTCCTCACGGGTGAAACCGGAGCGGGCAAGACGATGATCCTCACATCGGTCGACCTCCTCCTGGGCGGCCGTGCGGATCCCGGCCTCGTCAGGACCGGCCACGAGAGCGCGCAGGTCGACGGCTTCTTCACCGTCGATCCCGCCCAGGCGCAGATCGCGCAGGACGAGGGCGGACTCGTCGAAGACGGCGAGCTCATCGTCTCCCGGACGGTGCCGGCGCAGGGCCGTTCCCGTGCGAGGCTCGGCGGCAGGCCCGTGCCCGCCTCGAGCCTGACGCGCGCCATCGCCCCGCTCATCACCGTGCACGGGCAAGCCGATCAGATCCGGCTCACCAGCCCGAATGCCCAACGCGCGCTCCTCGACTCCTCAGGAGACGCCCGCCATCGCGCCCTCATGGCCGAATACGCCGAACACTGGCGCGCGGCCGTCGCCCTCAAGAAGGAACTCGATGAGGCCCTCGCCGATTCCTCGACCCGCAGTGCACAGATCGATGAGCTCTCGAAGGCGCTGGAACTCATCGACGCGCTCGATATCCACGAGGGCGAAGACGAAGAGCTGAGGATCGAGGCCCGGCGCCTGATGAGCGTCGAAGACCTCGGCCGCCTGGTCGAAGCCGCCCGCAGCGCGATTCAAGGCGCGGATGAGGAGCCGGGGGCGGCCCGGCTCCTCCGCGAGTCGCTCGATCGCCTCGAAGACGCGAAGCGGATGGACGAAGCGCTCGAGGAGACCGCTGCGCGCCTGCGCTCGATCGTCATCGATGCGGAGACGCTCGCCGATGACCTCGCCGACTACGCGCGCGCCCTCGATGCCGATCCCGCACGCCTGTCCCAGGTGATGTCCCGCCGCCACGCCCTGAAGAGCCTTCTCGAAGGACGCGCCTCGGATGCGACGGGGCTCCTGGAATGGGCCGAAGGAGCGCGCGAGCGATTGGCCCGGCTGGTCGATCCCGACAAGGACCCCGAGATGATCCGCGAGCGGCTGTCGGACGCCCAGTCTCGGGTCATCGAGGTCGGCGAGAGACTGACGACGAGCCGCAAGCGCCTCGCGAGCCGCCTCGCCGACGCCGTCGGCGTCGAACTCCGGGCGCTCGCGATGAAGGACGCGGCCCTGGAAATCCTCGTCGCGCCCTCGAAACCGAACTCCCACGGCCTCGACGAGGTGACGATCCTCCTGCGCCCGCACCCGAGCGCGAACGCCCGCCCGCTCGGTCAAGGCGCATCGGGAGGCGAGCTCTCGAGGATCATGCTCGCCCTCGAAGTGGTCCTCGGCGAGGGCGACGAAGCGACGACCTTCATCTTCGACGAAGTCGATGCGGGCATCGGCGGACGCACCGCGACGGAAGTCGGCGCGCGCCTCGCGGCCCTGGCGAAGAACCGCCAAGTCCTCGTCGTCACCCACCTGCCCCAAGTCGCGGTCTTCGCCTCGACGCACCTCGTCGTGAGCAAGCAGGAGGGGACGACGCGAGTGATCAAGGTCGAAGGGGCCGAGCGCGAGGCCGAATTGACGCGCATGATGGGTGGAGATCCTCACTCCCCGGCGGCACGCCGACACGCCATCGAGGTCCTGACCTCGGCCGTGCCACAATCGAAGGGATGATGGACGAACTCAACGCACCCGGCGCCTCAGGCGCGGATCTTCGCTCTCGCGCGCGCGTCGACGGCAGGATCAGGACCCTTGTGACGCGCCTCGAAGCGGGCGAGATCGCGGTCATCGATCAACTCGACCTCGATCGCGCCTCGGCGCACGCGCTCGTGTCCGCACGCCCCAGCGCCGTATTGAATGCGGCCCCCTCAACCTCCGGCAGGCATCAAGTCCTCGGCCCGAAGATCCTGCTCGATGCCGGGATCCCCGTCATCGATGACCTCGGACCCGACATCATGTCGGTGCGCGAGGGCCAGACACTCGAGATCCGCGGATCCGAAGTGCGGCGCGACGGCGTCGTCATCGCCTCGGGGCGCAGGCTCGATCCGAGCGACCTCGAACGCGACGAACGGGAACTGCGGCGCACGATCTCCACGCAGATCGGGTCCTTCGCCGCGACGATCGATGAATACCTCGCGCTCGACGGGGCGGTGCTTAGAGGCGAAGGCGTCCCCACCTACTCCGCGCAGATCGCTTCGCGCCCGGTCCTGCTCGTCCTCGACGACGCGCGTGCCGAATCGGATCTCGCGCGCGCCAAGCGCTGGATCGCGGATGCCGCCCCCTACGTCATCGGGGTCGATGCGGGCGCCAACCTCGCGGCGAAATCCGGATGCATGCCGGATCTCGTCGTCGGGGACACAGACCGGATCGACGAGAAGCCGCTGCGCAGGGCGAAGCACCGGGTCGTGCGGCGCGGACACGACGGACTCGCCCCGGGGCGCGAACGCCTCGATCGCATGGGGCTCTCCTGCGCGGAGGTCGAGATGTCGGGGACGAGCGAAGACGCGGCGATCCTCGTCGCCACGCATTCGGGCGCGACCTCGATCGTCGTCGCCGGCGGGCGCCATGACCTCGATGACTTCGTCGACCGCGGCCGATCGGCGATGGCACCGTCCTTCTTCTCCCGGCTCGCCGCCGGTGACGCGCTCATCTCCGCCCGCGCCGTCGCGGCGACGCACCGTCCGAGAATCGGCGGGGGCTGGCTCATCGTGCTGCTCCTCGCCATGCTCGCCTGCCTGGGCGCCGCCCTGTGGTCGACCCCCTGGGGGCACGACCTGTTCACCTCGATCACCACCTGGGCGAATCCTTTCGCCGCCGCCACCGATCCAGGGTCCTGGTCGGGCCTCGTCTGAGGAGTAGTCCATGCTGAATTTCCGCTATCACATCGTCTCGCTCGTCGCCGTCTTCGCCGCCCTCGCGGTCGGGATCGTCCTGGGCGCAGGCCCCTTGCAGGCCCGTATCTCCTCCGCGCTCGCCGGACCGCAGGCCGAAGGGGCCGCCGTCGACGCGGACGCCCTCGCCGCCGCTCAGCGCATTTCGGACGCCGATGCGCAAGCTCTCGCCGAACTCGCGCAGTCGCGCCTCGACGGGGTGCTCGCAGATCTCAAGGTGGCGATGATCGCCCTGCCCGGCGCCTCCGCCGAGGACGTCACAGCGGTCTCGGACGGCCTCGAAAGCGCGGGGGCGCAGGTCGTCGGTCACGCCTCCCTGTCCGAGAACTGGCAGGCGCAGACGATGGCCACCTACCGTGACACCCTCGCCACGCCTTTGGCCTCGCACCTGCCGAACCTTCCCTCGGACGCCACCTCGGATGCGACGATCGCGTACGGGATCGTCGCGGCCCTGACCTCCACGGGCGCTGAAACGGAACTCGTCACGCAGATCCTCACCGACGACTCCACGCCGATCCTCCACCTCGACACCGATCCGAAGGGCGCGGCGCAGGCTCTCGTCGTCGTGGGTGCGCGCGACTCCTCGAAGGGGACGGCCGACGCGCAATCGGCGGCGTCACTCGCCTCCCAGGAAGCCTGGAGCGGCCTCGCACGGGCCCTCACCTCTGCCCCGAAGTCCGGGCTCATCATCGCCGACGCCCATGATTCGACCTCGATGGCCGCGATGCTGCGCGCCACCGGCGCTCAGATCACCTCGATCGACACCCCCGGATCCGCACTCAGCGTCTACGCCGCCGCCATCGCTTTGCGCGACGCCTCGGCGAGTGCTCGAGCCTTCGGCGTCGGGGAGGGCGCGACCCGGGTCATGCCGGAGCTTCCCTGACCTGGGACACGAGTACGCGAGCACGCCCCTCGGACGATCCGCAGGGGCGCGCTCCTTCTTGTTATGATGGAGTCCCATGGTGATGACATCAATGCGCAATTCCACTATGGATCACACAATCCCGGCACACATCTTCGTCACCGGCGGAGTCGTCTCCTCCTTGGGGAAGGGCCTGACGGCGTCGAGCCTGGGCCGCCTCCTGAGGTCGAGGGGCCTATCGGTGGTCATGCAGAAGCTCGATCCGTACATCAACGTGGATCCGGGCACGATGAATCCCTTCCAGCACGGTGAGGTCTTCGTCACCGAGGACGGGGCCGAGACCGATCTCGACATCGGCCACTACGAGCGCTTCCTCGACGTCGCGCTCTCCGGCGATGCGAATGCGACGACGGGCCAGGTCTACTCGAGCGTCATCGCGAAGGAACGCCGCGGCGAGTACCTCGGCGACACCGTCCAGGTGATTCCGCACATCACCGATGAGATCAAGCGCGTCATGCGCTCCCAGGCGACGCCGAACGCCGCCGGCGAGATCCCCGACGTCATCATCACCGAGATCGGCGGCACGGTCGGCGACATCGAGTCCCAGCCCTTCTTGGAGGCCGCCCGTCAGGTCCGCGCCGACCTCGGGCGGGACAAGGTGGCCTTCGTCCACGTCTCCCTGGTCCCCTTCCTCCCGGCCGCCGGCGAGCTCAAGACGAAGCCGACGCAGCATTCGGTGGCGGCGCTGCGCTCCATCGGCATCGCGCCCGACGCCCTCGTCCTGCGGACCGATCGCCCCCTGCCCGAGGGCGTGAAGGGCAAGATCGCCCTCATGTGCGACGTCGACCGGGATGCGGTCATCGAATGCGCCGATGCGAACTCGATCTACGAGGTCCCGCCGACCCTGCACCGCGAGGGCCTGGACGCCTACCTCGTTCAGCGCCTCTCCCTCCCGTTCCGCGACGTCGACTGGACGGAGTGGAACGGCCTCCTCGAGCGCGTCCACTCCCCGAAGTACCGCGTGGAGGTCGCCCTCGTCGGCAAGTACGTCGACCTTCATGACGCCTACCTGTCCGTCTCCGAGGCGATCCGGCACGGAGGATTCGCGAACAACGCGCGCGTCGACATCCGCTGGGTCGCCTCCGACACCTGCGAAACGCCCGAGGGGGCGAGCCGCGAACTCGCAGGGGTCGACGCGATCGTCGTCCCGGGCGGTTTCGGCGTGCGCGGCATCGAGGGCAAGCTCGGCGCCCTGCGCTGGGCGCGCGAGCACGGGGTCCCGACCCTCGGCCTCTGCCTCGGGCTCCAGTGCATGGTGATCGAGGCGGCGCGCAACCTCCTCGGCCTGGCAGGAGCCTCCTCGACCGAAATGGATCCGGACACCCCCGATCCCGTCGTGGCCACGATGGACTCCCAGCGGGGGATCGTGTCCGGCGAGGGGGATCTGGGCGGAACGATGCGCTTGGGCGCCTACGACGCGGTGCTCGCCGAAGGCTCGCTCGTGGCCAGGACCTACGGGACGACGCAGGTCTGCGAACGCCACCGTCATCGCTTCGAGGTGAACAACGCCTACCGGGAGCGCCTCGAATCGGTCGGGCTGCGCATCTCGGGAACATCACCCGACGGCGGCCTCGTCGAATTCGTGGAGCTCGACGAGTCGATCCATCCCTTCTACCTCGCCACGCAGGCCCACCCCGAGTTCAAGTCGCGTCCTACCCGCCCGCATCCGCTGTTCGCCGCGCTCATCGCGGCCGGCCTCGAACGCCATAAGGGCCGTTACTCCTCGCGCGGCGCACAGGCCTTGGCCGAGGGCGGTGACGCGGAATGAGCCTCGAAGAACTCAGCGCGGAGCAGGCGGCGGATCTTCGCGATGCCAAGGAAACGCGCGAAGTGGTCGAGCACCGGGAGCTGTGGCGGGGGAGGATCATCGGTCTGGAAGAGGACCTCGTCCGCCTCTCGCCGGGCTCCGACCCCGTGCTGCGTCAGTACACCGCGCATCCGGGAGCCGTGGCGGTCGTCGCGATGCGAGGCGGGGCGGGCCGTGAGGAGATCCTCCTCGAACGCCAGTACCGCCACCCCGTGGGCGCCCTGCTCTGGGAGATCCCCGCGGGTCTACTCGACATCGACGGCGAGCCTGCGCACCTGGCCGCCGCTCGCGAGCTCGAGGAGGAGGCGGACCTCCTGGCCGGGCGCTGGGACGTCCTCGTCGACTTCTTCACCTCCCCCGGGGGAACGGACGAGTCTTTGAGGATCTTCCTCGCCCGTGAGCTCTCACCCGCGCCCGCGCCCTTCGCGCGCGAAGACGAGGAGGCGGACCTGGTCCTCGCGTGGGTGGCGCTCGACGAGGCCGTGTCCTTCGTCCTCGAAGGGCGGATCCACAATCCCTCCGCGGTCGCGGGCATCCTCGCCGCTCATGCCGCGCGGGCGAGGAAGTGGGAGGGGCTCAGGCCGGTCGATGCGCACTGGTTGCGCTAGACGGGGTGGGATCTCACTCACCATGCAATTTCGTGAAGCGGAACGTGCGTAAAACGGCGTAAACTCTGATCGTTCGAACGTGGAGAGATGATCGGAGGCGCTGTGTCAGACCAACCGGACGCGTGCACCCGTGAACAGGTCCTCGACCTCATCGTCGAAAAGGGTCCGGTGACGGCGAGCGTCATCGCGCGGATCCTCAACCTGACCACGGCCGCGGTACGGCGCCACATCACGATCCTCCTCGACTCCGAGGAGATCGAGGAGCACGAGCCGAGGTCCGCGGGCAAACGCGGAAGGGGGCGTCCCGCGCGCCACTACGTCGCCAGTCGCGGCGCCCACGCTCGCCTTGCCGAAGGCTATTCCGAACTCGCCGTGAAAGCCCTGGGCTATCTCGGGCAGGTCGGCGGGGCGGACGCCGTAGAAGCCTTCGCCGCGGCCCGTTCGCGGGAGATCGAAAGGCGTTACGCTCCGATCGTCCGCGATGCGGGCACGGATCCCAAGATCCGCGCCCAGGCGCTCGCCGACGCCCTGACCCAGGACGGCTACGCCGCCACGGTCAGGGAGATCGGCCCGAACGGTTTCGCCGTGCAGCTCTGCCAGGGGCATTGTCCGATCCAAGAGGTCGCCGACGACTTCCCGCAGCTCTGCGAGGCCGAGACCAGGGCCTTCTCCCGACTCCTCGACGTTCACGTCCAACGCCTGGCCACGCTCGCCGGTGGTGAACACGTGTGCACGACCCACATCCCCGTGGCCGTCCCGGTGATCCACCCGGCGACCCGAGCGGCGCTGCGTTCGCAGTCCCGCTCCCAGAATTGATGAGAGGCTGAAGATATGACCCAGTCACCGCAGGTCCCAGACCTCGATGACCGTCCATTGACCGATGACGAGATCATCGAGTCGATCGGCGCTTACGAGTACGGATGGCGCGACAACGACGACTACTCCAAGGACGCCGAATACGGAATCAACGCGGATGTCGTCCGTTCGATCTCCGCGCACAAGGACGAACCGGAGTGGATGCTCGAGCGCCGCCTCAAGGCGCTCGAGATCTTCGACCGCAAGCCCATGCCGACCTGGGGCCCGGACCTGTCGGGCATCGACTTCGACGCCTTCAAGTACTACGTCAATCCGACGGACCGGCAGGTGAAGGACTGGCAGGACCTCCCCGAGGAGATCCGCACCACCTACGACCGCCTCGGCATCCCCGAGGCCGAGAAGAACCGCCTCGTCGCGGGCGTCGCCGCCCAGTACGAGTCCGAGGTCGTCTACCAGCAGATCCAGGAGGATCTCGAACGCCAGGGCGTCATCTTCCTCGA
Organism: Schaalia sp.; assembly: GCF_050312375.1. NCBI lineage: Bacteria > Bacillati > Actinomycetota > Actinomycetes > Actinomycetales > Actinomycetaceae > Schaalia > Schaalia sp. The sequence goes on along the minus strand of NZ_JBNOYB010000027.1, from coordinate 13,439 downwards.
CACGGACACCGGCCTCAAGGAGCATCCGGAGATCTTCCAGGAGTACTTCGGCAAGGCCGTCCCCTCCGGCGACAACAAGTTCTCCGCCCTCAACACCGCCGCATGGTCGGGCGGCTCCTTCGTCTACGTGCCGCCGGGCGTGCACGTCAACATCCCTCTCCAGGCGTACTTCCGCATCAACACCGAGGCCCTCGGCCAGTTCGAGCGGACGCTCATCATCGCCGATGAGGGCTCCTACGTGCACTACGTCGAGGGCTGCACGGCGCCGATCTACGACGAGAACTCCCTCCACTCGGGCGTCATCGAGATCTTCGTGAAGAAGGGCGCGCGCGTGCGCTACACGACCATCCAGAACTGGTCGACGAACGTCCTCAACCTCGTCACGCAGCGCGCGGTCGTCGAAGAGGGCGGCACGATGGAATGGGTCGACGGCAACATGGGCGCCGCGATCACGATGAAGTACCCCGCCTGCTACCTCATGGGCGAGCACGCCCGGGGCGAGACGCTCTCCATCGGCTTCGCAGGCCCGGGCCAGCACCAGGACACGGGCGCCAAGATGGTTCACATGGCGCCGCGCACCTCGTCCTCGATCGTCTCGAAGTCGGTGTCCCGCGGAGGCGGGCGCACCTCCTACCGCGGCCTCGTCCGGGTCAATTCGAGGGCGCGCCATTCCAAGTCGAACGTCCTGTGCGACGCGCTCCTCGTCGACAAGGTCTCGCGGACCGACACCTACCCCTATGTCGATGTGCGCACCGACGACGTCGAGATGGGGCACGAGGCGACCGTTTCGAAGGTCTCCGCGGATCAGCTCTTCTACCTCATGAGTCGCGGTCTCGATGAGAACGAGGCGATGGCGATGATCGTGCGCGGCTTCGTCGAGCCGATCGCGAAGGAGCTCCCCATGGAGTACGCCCTCGAGCTCAACCGCCTCATCGAACTGCAGATGGAAGGATCGGTCGGCTGATATGACGACTGAATACGCAATGGCCACACCGCATTCCCACGGCGCAGTCGGCAAGGGCGGGCACGCCTCCAGGGCCGACCGGCCGACATCCTTCGACCTCGATGCGATCCCCGTTCCGGGCGGGCGCGAGGAGGACTGGCGCTTCACGCCCATGCGCCGGATCGAGAAGCTGTTCGAGACGGGCAACTACGCCGAGGGCGACGCCCCGCTGCGCGTCCAGGCGCCCGAGGGCGTGCTCGTCGAAAGGGTCGACCGCCGGGATCCGCGCCTGGGCACCGTGCTCGCCCCCGGCGACCGCACGGCAGTCGTCGCGTGGAACGCATTCGAGAACTCGACCGTGGTCGCGGTTCCGAAGGGCGCCGTCATCACTGAGCCGATCCGCGTCGAGATCGACGCCGTCGAGGACGTGCGCGCCCAGCATCTGCGGATCGAGGTCGGTGAACTCGCCGAGGCGACCATCATCCTCACCCATCGGGGGAGCGCCGGGGCGGCCCTCAACCAGACCGTGGAGTTCAGTGCGGGAGACGCCTCGAAGGCGACGCTCGTCTCGATCCAGGAATGGGACGACACGACCCTGCACGCCTCGAATCATCGCCTCTCGCTCGGCAAGGACGCGAAGTTCACCCACATCGTCGTCACCTTCGGCGGCGACCTCGTGCGCATCAGCTCCGACACGGACTTCAGGGGCACCGGCGGCGAGCTCACCATGCTCGGCCTCTACTTCGTCGACGCCGGCCAGCATCTCGAGCACCGCGTCTTCGTCGATCACTCCCAGCCGGACTGCTACTCGCGCGTCACCTACAAGGGCGCCCTCCAGGGTCAGGACGCTCACGCGGTCTGGATCGGCGACTGCCTCATCCGCGAGGCGGCCGACGACACGGACACCTACGAGCTCAACCGCAACCTCGTGCTCACCGAGGGCGCGAAGGCCGATTCTGTGCCGAACCTCGAGATCGAGAACGGCGAGATCAAGGGGGCGGGCCACGCCTCGGCGACCGGCCGATTCGACGATGAGCAGCTGTTCTACCTCATGAGCCGCGGCATCTCCGAGGCCGACGCCCGCCGCCTCGTCGTGCGCGGCTTCTTCGCCGAACTCATCAACCAGATCGGCGTCCCCGAGGTGGTCGATCACCTCATGGAGTCCGTCGAAGCCGAACTCGCCAAGTCCCGAACCATCTGAGCCGCGAAGGCCAGCAACGACCACCCGGCTCGAGCCGGAAGCAGGAGGAACAATGTCGACCCTGAAAATCTCGGATCTCCACGTCACCGTCGAAACGGCCGACGGCCCCAAGGAGATCCTCAAGGGCGTGAATCTCACGATCAACTCCGGTGAGGTCCACGCGATCATGGGCCCGAACGGTTCGGGCAAGTCCACGCTGGCCTACGCCCTCGCCGGCCACCCGGAGTACGAGATCACGCAGGGCCAAGCGTGGCTCGACGATCAGCTCATCACGGAGATGAGCGTCGATGAGCGCGCGAAGGCCGGCCTTTTCCTCGCGATGCAGTACCCGGTCGAGGTCGCGGGAGTCTCCGTCTCGAACTTCCTGCGCACGGCGAAAACCGCGATCGACGGTGAAGCGCCCCAGATCCGCCAGTGGGTCAAGGACGTCAAGTCCTCCATGGACAAGCTCCGCATGGATTCCGACTTCGCTGAGCGCGATGTGAACGTCGGCTTCTCCGGCGGTGAGAAGAAGCGCCTCGAAATCCTCCAGATGGAGCTGCTGCGCCCCTCTTTCGCCGTTCTCGATGAGACCGATTCCGGCCTCGACGTCGATGCGCTGCGCATCGTCTCCGAGGGCGTGAACCGCGTTCATGACGAGACCGGTTGCGGCGTCATGCTCATCACGCACTACACGCGGATCCTGCGCTACATCAAGCCCAGTCACGTCCACGTCTTCGTGGCGGGACGCGTCGTCGCCGAGGGCGGGCCCGAGCTCGCCGATCAACTCGAGGACGAGGGCTACGACAAGTACCTCGGGTGAGCGGACTCTTGGGGATGCACACGCACGCCGCCGCCTTCGATGCGCGCGAGCTCGCCGCGATCAGGTCGGACTTCCCGATCCTCGACCGCATCGGCCGGGGCGGGAACCCGATCGCCTACCTCGACGCCTCGGCGACCTCGCAGAAGCCGGCCTCCGTCATCGAGACCGAGGCGGAGTTCTACCGCAGGCGCAACGCCGCCGTTCACAGGGGCACGCATCTCCTGGGCGACGAGTCGACGGCGGCCTTCGAGGACGGGCGCACGGCGCTCGCCGCATTCATCAACGGCCGGCCCGACGAGATCGTCTGGACCAAGAACGCGACCGAGGCGATCAACCTCGTGGCGCTCTCCATCGGGCACGCCTCGGCCGGACGCGGAGGCGCCGCAGCTGAACCCTTGAGGCTCGGCCCGGGCGACCGGATCGTGACGACGAGGGCGGAGCACCACGCCGATCTCGTGCCCTGGCAGGAGCTCTGCGCCAGGACCGGTGCGGAGCTCGCCTGGCTCGACCTCACCCCGGACGGGCGGATCGATCTGGAGACCCTGGGCGTGATCACGGCGAACACGAGGCTCGTCGCCTTCACCCACGCGTCGAATGTGACGGGGGCGATCTCCCCGGTCGCCGAGATCGTCGCGGCGGCCAGGGCGGTCGGCGCTTTCGTCCTCCTCGACACCTGCCAGTCGAGCGCGCACATGCCCATCGACCTCGCCGCCCTCGGCGTCGACTTCGCGGTCATGTCCTCCCACAAGATGCTCGGGCCCACGGGCGCGGGCGCGCTGTGGGGCAGGCGCGAGCTGCTCGAGCTCATGCCGCCGGTGCTCGCCGGAGGCTCGATGATCGAGAACGTCACGATGGAGACGGCGAGCTACATGCCCCCTCCCGAGCGCTTCGAAGCGGGCTCGCAGCCGGTCGCCCAGATCGCGGGGTGGACTCAGGCCCTGCGCTACCTCTCGGACCTGGGCATGGAGCGCGTACGCGCCCACGAGTCCGTTCTCATGGCGCGCATGCTCGAGGGCGTGGCGGACATCGAGGGGGTGCGCCTCCTCGGGCCGGCCGATGACACCGACCGGATCGGCGTCGTCGCCTTCGCCGTCGAGGGCGTGCACCCCCACGATGTCGGGCAGGTCCTCGACGCCGACGATGTGGCGATCCGCGTCGGGCACCACTGCGCGATCCCGCTCCACACCTTCTTCGGCGTGCGCTCATCCGCCCGTGCGTCCGTCGCGCCGATGAATTCGATCGAGGAGATCGATCGCTTCCTCGCGTCGCTGCGACGCGTCCGTTCGTATTTCGGAGGCCAATGATGTCGAGTCTCGATCAGCTCTACCAGCAGGTGATCCTCGATCACGCCCGGGCCAGGCACGGAGCCGGGCCCGTCGAGGACGTCGAGGCGTCCTCCCACCAGGTGAATCCGACCTGCGGCGACGAGGTCACCCTGGGCGTTTCCCTCGATGATCAGGGAAAGATCGCCCGCCTCGTGTGGGACGGCGACGGCTGTTCGATCTCCCAGGCCTCCCTGTCGATGCTCGCCGACCTCGTGGCGGGCGCCTCCCTCGACGAGGTGCGCGCGGGATACGCCGCGATGGAGGAGATGATGCACTCGAGGAACCAGGGAGTCGGTGAGGACGTCCTCGATCTCCTCGGAGACGCGGCGGCCCTCGAGTCCACCTCGCAATTCGCCAACCGCGTGAAGTGCGCGCTGCTCGGTTGGTACGCCCTGCGCGACGCCGTCGCGAAGCTCGGAACCGATATCGCAGGAGAACAGGCATGAGCAATCCCATGGCCCAATCAGAACCGGTCGAACAGCGATTCGGTCAGGCGCCCGATCCAGGGGAGGCCTCGTCGATCAACGGAACGGACGTCGTCGAACGCGGTTCGGTTTCGGGAGGCGACGTCCTCGAGGCCCTCAAGGACGTCATCGATCCGGAACTCGGGATCAACATCGTCGATCTCGGCCTCGTGTACGGCGTGCAGATCGGCGAGGACGACTCCGTGATCCTGGAGATGACCCTCACCTCCGCGGCGTGCCCGCTCACCGATGTCATCGAGCGCCAGGCGCAGATGGTCCTCAGCCCCCTCGTCACCGAGGTGACGATCTCGTGGGTGTGGATGCCGCCGTGGGGGCCGGATCGGATCACACCCGATGGACGAGAGCAGCTCCGCGCGATCGGATTCAACGTCTGAGGCCGACGGCGCGGGCCTGAAGCCGATGGCTGAGGGGGCGGGATCGTGAGATCCCGCCCCCCCTCAGCGCATGCGCCGCCAGCTCATTCGGCCGCGGGCACGTCCGGGATCTCCTCGTCCGCGGCCGGGCGGGGCGAGGACTGCGCCGATCCGGACATGATGAGGTCGCGGACCTTGCGGCGCATCACCTTGCCGAGGGGATTCCTCGGAAGATCGGCGAGGACGGCGATGAGACGGGGGAGGGCGTAGTGGGCGATCCTGCGCTCGGCCCAGAGGCGCACCTGTTCGAGGGTGATCGCTTCGGCGTCCTCCTCGAGGACGAGGGCCGCGACGACCTCCTCCTTCGCGTCGCCCGAGGGGATGCCGACCACGGCGACGTCCTTGACCCCGGGAAGCCCGCGGATCGCCGCTTCGACCTGACTCGGGTAGACGTTGAATCCGCCGGAGAGGATGAGCTCCTTCTTCCGGTCGGTCATGCGGATGAAGCCGTCGTCGAGGATCCCGACATCGCCCGTGCGGAACCAGCCGTCCTCGGTGAAGACCCGCGCGGTCTCCTCGGGCGCATCGAGGTAGCCGTCGAAGACCTGCGGTCCTCGAACGAGGATCTCGCCCGGTTCACCCGCGTCCACATCACGACCGGGATCCTCCAGGTCGACCAGACGGACCCGGGTCGAGGCGAAGGGGAGGCCGAGGACGCCGTGCCGGCGTTGATCCGACAGCGGGGCGCCCATGAGGACGGGCGAGGTCTCCGTGAGGCCGTAGCCCTCGACGATCATCCCGCCCGTGGCCTCCTCCCAGCGTTTCGCCGATTCCGTCGACAGGGGCATCGCCCCGGCGACGGAGTAGCGGATCGAGGTCAGGGGTGTTCCGGTCTGGGCCGCGCGGCGCTCGATGCGTTCGAACATCGGCGGGACGCCGACGAAGAAGGTGACGGGTCTGCGCCGGTGAGAATCGAGGGCGAGGTCGACGTCGAACTTCGGCAGGACGATCTGGGTCGCGGCCTTGCCGACGGCGGCGCAGCAGAAGAAGGTGAGGCCGAAGGCGTGGAAGAAGGGGAGGAGCGACCAGAAGGTCTCGGCGCCCTCATGGAGCTTCCAGACCCAGAAGAGGCACTGATTGACGTTCGCCCCGATGTTCCGGTGGGTGAGGGGCACCGACTTGGGGACGCCGTTCGTCCCTCCGGTGTGGAGGATGACGGCGCGATCCGATCCGCTCGCACCGGGGACCTGCGGATCGACGCGGCCCGCGCGTGCGCAGGCGTCATCGAAGGAGAGGGCCTCCTTGGGGCGGGCCGAGCGCATGTGCGCCTTCGCGGCCCTCGCCTTCGCCAACGGCGCCTTGAGGAGCATGCGCCGGGATGCCGGCATGAGACGCGTGATATCGACGGTGAAGAGCGTGTCGAGCGAGGTCGTGCGGGTCGGATACGCCTGCGCGCACTTCTCCCAGACGACCGCCACCTTCGCGCCGTGGCGCCCGAGCTGCTCGGCGATCTCGGCGGCGGGGGCGAGCGGGTTGTGCTGGGCGACGACCGCGCCGATGCGCATGCAGGCGTAGAAGACGATGAGGGCCTGCGGGGTGTTGGGCAGGGCGACGGCGACGACATCGCCCCTGCGGACGCCGGCCGCGACGAGGACCGCGGCGGCGCGCAGGGACATGTCGAGGAATTCCGCATAGGTGAACTCGCGCCCGAAGTAGTCGATGGCCGTGCGTTCGGGGTAGAAGCGCGCCGCCGTTTCGAGCAGGCTGAAGAGCGAGCCCTCGGGCACGGGGATCTCATAGGGGCAGCCCGCATCGTAGAAGCGCCTGGCTTCAGCCACTACCTCACTCACCGTGAACCTCCATCCGGGTCCGGTGCTGCTGGGCCCATCGTGATTATCATCCTCCTCGAGGAAGGACGTTCCTCTTCCCGTCCCATCAGACGACGGGGGCCGACCAGGTGTCGCAGGTCGCGATCGATCCCTCAGTGAGGCCCTTCATGAGCCACGTCTTGCGCTGCTGCGCGGATCCGTGGGTCCACGTGTCCGCATTGGCCGATCCCTGATACCTCGTCTGGATGCGATCGTCGCCGATGGCCTCGGCGGTCGTGAGGGCGTCATCGATCTCCTGCTCGGTGGGCGCTTGGAGGAAGGGGACGCCCGAGTCCGGGTCGATCGTCGTCGAGGCCCAGTGCATCCACAGGCCCGCGTAGCAATCGGCCTGGAGCTCCGAGCGGACTCCGGCGCCCTGCTCACCGGCCTCCCGCGTGTCGTGCGAGTGGAAGACGCCCTGGAGGTTCTGGATGTGGTGCCCCCATTCGTGCGCGACGACGTACTCCTGCGCGAGGGGGGCGTTGCGCGCGCCGAGCTCGCGCTCCATCTGGGTGAAGAAGCCGAGGTCGAGGTACACGCCGCGGTCGGCGGGGCAGTAGAAGGGGCCCGTGGCCGAGCTCGCCGATCCGCAGCCCGTGCTCACGGAATCCTGGAAGATCTGGAAGCCCGGCATCGCGTAGTCGACCCCGGAGCCCTGGGAGCGCAGCTGCTCGTCCCAGACGGCGTCGAGCGAATCCGCCGTCGTCACCATTCGGCACTCCGTGCGCTCGTTCGCGGCGGCGCCGCTCGTGCAGGAGCTGAGATCGACGCCCGCCGTCGAGGACGAGGGGGCGGGCGCCGCGCCGCCTTGGAGCAGGCCCGTGAGGTCGATGCCGGTGAAATGCGAGATGAGGAGCACTGCGATCACCGTGAGGACCGATCCGCCCCCGATGCCGGCCGCGCGGCGCCCCGAGGTGCGTACACGCGAAGAATCCGAGCGCACCTGTTCATTGAAGCTCATGAGTGGGATCCCTTCGCGCTGTCGTGCGTGTAGCGGCCGAGCATGTCGTCCCGGAAGGCGACGTAGTCCCCATTGTCGATCGATTCGCGGATCGCGTCGACCAAACGGACGGTGAACCATTCGTTGTGGATCGTCGCCAGGGTCGAGGCGAGGATCTCCTTGGCCTTGAAGAGGTGATGGACGTAGGCGGCCGAATAGTGCGTGCAGGTGTAGCAGCCGCATCCTTCGACCAGGGGGGAGAAGTCGCGTTTGAAGCGCGCATTCGTCACATTGAAACGGCCGTCGGGGGAGTAGATCGCGGCGTTGCGCGCGACCCTCGAGGGGTTGACGCAGTCGAAGGTGTCGGCTCCGGCCTCGACTCCGGCGAAGAAGTCCTCCGGTTCGGAGATGCCGAGGAGGTGACGAGGGCGGTCCTCGCCGAGCTCCTCGCTCACCCAGGACAAGATGGTTCCGAGATTCTCCTTCTCGAGGGCCCCTCCGAGGCCGAAGCCGTCGAAGCGCCAGCCGTCCTCGTCCATCGCGGCCATGGTCCGGGCCGCCCGCCTGCGCAGGTCCTCGTATTGGGCGCCTTGGATCACCCCCCAGAGCTGCTGGTACGGCTTGTCGGCGCGCTCCTCGGTCAGGCGCGCATGGGCGCGCAGGCAGCGCCTTGCCCAGGCGTGCGTCCGTTCGAGCGATTCCTCCTGGTACGAGCGCGGGTGGAGCAGGGAGGTGAGCTCGTCGAAGGCGAACATGATGTCGCTGCCGAGCTCGTGCTGGATCCTCATCGACACTTCGGCGGTGAAGCGGTGGCGGGTGCCGTCGATGTGGGAGCGGAAGACGACCCCGTCCTCGTCGACGACCGCCTCGGAGGCCTTGACCGCCTGCATGTGGAGCTTGGGGTCGTTCGGGTCCGCCTTGCCGGAGAACTCCTGGGAGAGGACCTTCTTGAATCCCGCTCCGAGCGAGAGGACTTGGAATCCACCGGAGTCCGTGTAGGTGGGCCCGCGCCAGTTCATGAATGCGCCGAGCCCCCCGGCCTCATCCACGAGGTCTGAGCCGGGCTGGAGGTAGAGGTGGTAGGCGTTCGCGAGGACCGCCTGGGCGCCCAGCTCCGCCACCATCTCCGGGACGAGCGCCTTGACGTTCGCCTTCGTACCGACGGGGATGAAGGCCGGGGTGCGGATGTCGCCGTGAGCGGTGCGGATGACGCCCGTTCGTCCGAGTCCGTAACCGGCGTCCAATCGCGTGCCGAGGTCGAAACCGCGGTCGTCGGCGGTCGGGGGCGCCCAGGGGCGCTGCCCCGGGGCGGCGAGCCAGGGCGCGCTCATGCGGCGAGCACCTCCTGGGGCTCGAGGCCTTCGCGCTTCCTCACGAGGGCGACCGCGCGGTACGTGATCGGGAGGAGAACGACCTCGACGCCGACTTTGTACACGTAGCCGGTGATGACGTAGTTGAGGAAGTCGGGACCGGGGATGACGCCCGCGAAGGCGATCGTGCAGAAGAGCACAGTATCGAAGAGCTCGCCGACCATCGTCGATCCGATGAGGCGCGCCCAGAGACGCTCGGCCCCCCAGCGCTGCCTGATCTTGACGAGGACGAATGAGTTGACGAGCTGGCCGACGAGGTAGCCGATGACGGAGGCGGCGACGATCCGCGGGACGAAACCGAGGACCGCTTCGAATGCCGCCTGATTCTCGTATCCGGGTCCGACGGGGGCGACTTGGACGAGGAGGAAGATGAGGGAGGCGAGGACCGAGGCGATGAAGCCCAGGACGATCACGCGCTTCGCGCGGGCGAATCCGTAGACCTCCGAGAGGACGTCTCCGAGCACGTAGGTGAGCGGGAAGAGGATCGCGCCCCCGTCGAACACGAGGTGGATCGGCCCTGCATCCAGCGCCGTCACTTTCGTCGCGGCGATGTTCGAGATGAGGAGGAACGCGACGAACATGACGGCGATGACGTCGAAGATGCGGGGGGCGCGTTCGCTCGTCCCGGTGGAATCGATCATGAAGGGCCTCGTCTCTCGTGAACTCCCTCCCATTGTGCCTTCACCTGCGCGGAATCGAGCAACCGGATCGGGGTGTATCGGCCCACAACCCTTAGGATCATCGGGTGATCAATGTTTCGGACTTCTCTTTGCGCATCGGCGCCCGCGATCTCGTGCGTCATGCGAACTTCCGCATCGACAAGGGCATGCGGATCGGTCTCGTCGGCCGCAACGGTGCGGGGAAGACCACGACGATGCGGCTCCTCGCCGGTGAGAGGGACAAGGGGGCGGCCGAGCATGAGGGTTCGATCACCTCGAACGGCACCATCGGCTACCTCGCCCAGGACACGCACATCGGGGAGCAGTCGCTGAGCGCGAGGGAGCGCATCATCTCCGTGCGCGGCATCGACGAGATCATCGCGAAGATCCGTAAGGCCGAGCACGAGATGGCTTCGACCGAGGGCGCCCGGCAGGTCAAGGCGATGGAGCGCTACGTGCGCCTCGATCAGCAGTTCACCGCGCAGGGAGGGTGGGCGGCGAACGCCGAGGCCGCTCAGATCGCCCATTCTCTGGGGCTCGAGGACCGCGTCCTCGAGCAGAGCCTGGATACCCTGTCCGGCGGGCAGCGGCGCCGCGTGGAACTCGCCCGCGTGCTCTTCTCCGGCGCGGACGTCCTGCTCCTCGACGAGCCGACGAACCACCTCGACCACGATTCGATCCTGTGGCTGCGGGACTGGATCAAGACCTTCCCCGGCGGGGTCATGATGATCTCCCACGACGTCAAGCTGCTGGGGGAGACCGTCAACCAGGTCTTCTACTTGGATGCGACGCGGGCCGAGATCGACGTGTACCACCTCGGGTGGTCGGCCTACCTCCTCCAGCGCGAGGAGGACGAGAGGCGCCGTCGCAAGGAACGGGCGAACGCCGTGAAGAAGGCCGAGCAGCTGCGCGCCCAGGGCGAGAAGATGCGGGCGAAGGCGACGAAGGCCGTGGCTGCCCAGCAGATGCTGCGCAGGGCGGATGAGCTCCTGGCCCAGGTCGGCGCCGAGGCCGTCCAGGAGAAGGTGGCGCGTCTGCGCTTCCCCGATCCTTCGCCCTCGGGGAGGGTGCCTTTGACGGCGGAGGGCTTGTCGAAGTCTTACGGGTCCCTCGAGGTGTTCACGGGCGTGGATCTTGCGATCGACCGCGGCGCGAAGGTCGTGGTCCTCGGTCTCAACGGCGCGGGCAAGACGACCCTGCTGCGCCTTCTTTCGGGCATCGAGGCGCCGGATACGGGCGAGGTGATCCCCGGTCACGGCCTCAAGCTCGGTTACTACGCGCAGGAGCACGAGACCCTCGATGATGCGGCGAGCGTGCGGGACAACATGGCGCACGCCGCTCCCGAGCTCGATGAGACGCATCTTCGGAACATCCTCGGCCAGTTCCTCTTCTCCGGCGACGACGTCGACAAGCCCGTCTCGGTGCTCTCCGGCGGTGAGAAGACGCGACTCGCGCTTGCGACGCTCGTGGTTTCCGGAGCGAACGTGCTCCTCCTCGATGAGCCGACGAACAACCTCGACCCGGCATCGCGCGAGGAGATCCTCAACGCCCTCGGATCCTACGAGGGCGCGGTCGTCCTGGTCACCCACGATCCGGGTGCGGTGACGGCGCTGCACCCGGACCGCGTGCTCCTCCTGCCCGATGCGGACGAGGACCTGTGGGACGACTCCTACCTCGACCTCGTGACGCTCACCTGAGACCTCGTCCCCTGGTGAATCGAGCCCCCGGACTGTCGTCCGGGGGCTCGTGCGTTCCTTGAGACTCGCAGTTCAGAGCACCTTGGAGAAGAACTCCTTCGTGCGGGTCTCCTTCGGCGCTCCGATCACCTCGGCGGGGGAGCCCGCCTCGACGATGACGCCCTCGTCCATGAAGACGACGGTGTCGGCGACCTCGCGGGCGAAGCCGATCTCGTGGGTGACGACGGCCATCGTCATGCCCGAGGCCGCCAGATCCTTCATCACCTGGAGGACCTCGCCGACGAGTTCGGGGTCGAGGGCGCTGGTCGGCTCGTCGAAGAGCATGATCTCAGGATCCATGGCGAGCGCGCGGGCGATCGCGACGCGCTGCTGCTGACCGCCGGACAACTCCGAGGGGTAGTGGTCGGCGCGGTCGGCCAGCCCCACCCGCTCGAGGAGCTCGAGGGCGCGCTTCTTCGCCGTCGCCTTGTCGACCCCGGCCACGTGCACGGGCGCTTCCATGACGTTCTCGAGCGCGGTCTTGTGGGGGAAGAGGTTGAAGCGCTGGAAGACCATGCCGATCCGTGCGCGCTGGCGGGCGATCGCCTTGTCGGGCAGGTCGTGGAGCCTGCCCTGCGCATCCTCCCGGTAGCCGAGGAGCTCGCCCTCGACGCGCACGCGCCCGGCGCTGATCTCCTCGAGCTGATTGAGGCAGCGCAGGAGGGTCGATTTGCCCGAACCCGAGGGGCCGAGGATCACGCACACCTCGCCGGGGGCGATCGTGAGGTCGATGCCCTTGAGAACGTGAAGATCGCCGAAGAACTTGTGGACGCCTTCGACTTGGACCATCGGTGCATTCGTCATGGGGTCACATCCAGGAATCGCGTGTCGACATCGGGCTGGGCGGAAGTGGACTCCCTGCGATCGAAGCCCTTGCCGAAGTGGCGTTCGATGTGGGACTGGATCCACATGAGGATCGTCGTGATGAAGAGGTACCAGATCGCCGCCGTGAGGAGGAGGGGAAGGGGCTTGAACAGGCTCTGACCCTTGTTCGAGGCGACGTAGGTGAGCTCGAGGGTGTAGGGGATCGCCGAGACGAGCGAGGTCGTCTTGAGCATCGAGATCGTCTCGTTGCCGATCGGCGGGACGATGACGCGCATCGCCTGGGGGAGGATGATCCTGCGGAAGATCATCGAACGCGGCATGCCGAGCGCGGTGGCCGCCTCCCACTGGCCCTTGTCGACCGAGAGCAGGCCTGCGCGGATGATCTCGGCGAGATAGGCGCCCTCATTGAGGCCGAGGCCGAGGAAGGCCATCCAGAAGGGGGTGAAGTAGGCGGCCGTGTCGACGGTGACGAAGGGCGGGGCGAAGGGGATGCCGAGGCTGATCTGCGGATACAGGCTCGGCAGGAGCGACCAGAAGATGAGCTGCGTGTAGATCGGCGTGCCGCGGAAGAACCAGATGTAGGCGGTGGCGACTCCCCGCAGGATCGGGTTCACCGACTGGCGCATGACCGCCATGGTGATCGCGAGGGCGGTGCCCATCGCCATGGCGATGACCGTGAGGAGCAGGGTGTAGGCGACGCCCGAGACGATCGTCTTGGAGAAGAGCCACTGGGCGACGACTCCCCATTGGAAGTTCGGGTTCGTGACGAGCGCACGGGCCATGCCCGCTGCGATGAGGGCGACGATGACGGCGCTCGCCCAGCGCCCCGGTCTCGGGACGGGTTTGGCGTCGATGAGTTCGACGCCGTCTTTGAGATGTGCCATGGTTCTTCTCCTGGGAGCAGCGGGCCGGCACCCGGTGGGGTGCAGATC
>NZ_JBNOYB010000026.1:0-2717 GCF_050312375.1 Schaalia sp. | reverse complement strand
TGTGGTCTTCGTTGTTCAGTTCTGGGGGGCGCGTGCGGCGTGGCCGGGCAACGGCTGGGCTCTGGCGTGGCTTTCGGTCTCGGTTGTCATCTGGGCCCTGGTGGTGGACGAGGAAGGGACGGGGCGATGAGGATCGCGGATCTGCATTATTACGGGCCGCCGCAGACGCGTTTCCCGTCGCGCGAGGCCTGGCGCGACTGCGAACAGTCCTGGGAGCCGCCCCTCGGTCCTCACCCTGTCCCCAGGCTGCGGATAGACGACGGCGAAGAGCACCCCGTGAGCATTAGGCAGGCCACCGCCGCCGAGATCTCGGCGCGTATCCGCGCCCAGGTTGCCCATGAAGGGCCAAGGCTATGAGCCGGGGGCGTCTCAATGCCTCGATGCGTGTCGGGGATATCCTCGCCGCTCTCGCGCGCGTCAACTGGGGGCCCTTCCGAGGCCGAGCATGGGCGTATCGGCGAATCGTCTTGCAGACCCTCGCCGTCATGGCCCGCGAGCAGACGGCGGATCTCGCCGCCGAGGTCATCGGATCAGCCTCGCAGATCGCCGACCGCGCAGGATGCCATGAGAAAACGGTCCGGCGATGCCTGCACGACCTCGAAGACCTCGGCCTCATCACCTACCAGCGTGGCGGGATCTGGGACGGCAAGCCCATGCCCTCGGTCATCCGCATCATCAAGGCACGCCTTGTCGAGTTGACCCTCGCGTTTAGGCCCAAGCACGACAAGGCGCTAGAGGAACGGCGCCGCGAAACGCTCGCCAGACTCGCCCTCCTCGAACGCGCAAGGATCCGCCCCCGCCAGCGCGCCGAGAACCATGCGGACTTTAAACACAGCCTCTCTCTCTACGAGAAGAGGGCGCCTAACGAGGGCGCGCCCTCATCGTCTCAGTTCATCAATCCCCGCCCCGCCAACAAGATCCACGCCAAGCGCGAACGCCAAGCCGAAGCCCTCGAAATCTGGAAAGCCACCCGATACCTCAGAGAAGAAGCCAAGAAGGACAAGATGCAAAAGCAAACCCCACCACGCGAGTTCATGCCCGTCGTATGCACGCACTCCATGATCGACATCGGCCCCGGCTCCTGCAACGCTTGCCGATCCAAGGCATGGCAGGACTACCAGGAGGCCCAGAAGATCGCCGAGAAGGAGGCGGAGCGCTTGCGCGCCGAGCAAAGGACGAAGCAAGAAGCTGACGAGGAAGCGAAGGGCAGCGCCTTCGCCGCGTACATGCGCGCCACATACCCAGACAAGCGCCGGTCCGAATGGTCCGATCTCATCCTTGTCGACGAGGAGGCGGCCCGCCTTGCAAACGCATGACACCAACCACGAAACCCGCCTCGCCCTGCTCGATGCGTCCGAGGACCTTCTCGCGATCGCCGAGCGCCTGCGCGAGCTGGTTGACAACGGTTCGGGGTATTCGATGAGCGCTGCGCAGATGAGGATCTTCGTTCAGGCCACCAATGTTGTCGATTGTGCCCACGAGATCATCACCACGGTGAGGAGCGGGCAGTGAGTGACCGGCCGAGACTGTGGACGACCGCCGAGACCGCCGAGTTCCTTGGGATCACCGAGCGGGCGCTAGTGCGCCGCCGTCAGCGGGGGACGGGCCCGGATTACGTTCGGGTCGGCAGGCTCATTCGCTACGCGCCGCGTGACGTTGGCATGTGGGTACAGGCCCAGACCCGTAGGCCCGGCACTGCCCCCGTGCAGGTGATCGCGTGAGCACTGTGGACGACTGGACGAGCCGACCGGGCAAGTGGCGTCGGGCGTTCACGCTGGAACTCATCCGGAGGTTCGGCGCCGTGTGCTGCATCTGTGGGCTCCCGATCCGCAGGGGCGAGGAGTCTTGCCAGCACCTCACGCCCCGCTCGCAGGGCGGGCGCACGACCTTCGATAACTGCCGACCGGCTCACCGCTCATGTAACTACAGCGCGGGCGCGCGCCAAGCCTCCGGGCCCGCCGGGCTCGTCGCCGACGGCCTCGCCGCGTTCACTCGCCGCCGATGATCGACCCGCGTTTTTCTGCCAGCGCGAACGCCGTTCCACCCCGCGCCAGCGTGTTTCTCCCTCCCCAAACTCTCACAAAAAACCCCAGGTCACACCGCGAAAGGAGGCCCCGACCATGACCCCCGACCAGCCCGGATTATGGGCCGAAAACCCCCAGAAAACCCCGGAAATCGGGGAAGTCGAACGCGGTTACCTCGAACAGATGAGAGCCCTCGAAGAATCCGGGGTAATGGGACCCGAACACGCCGGGACCCGTGCCCTCGTCCTCACCGCAGCCCGCGCCGTTGACCAGATCAAGCCGACCGACGCCGCTTCGGGCCGGTCGAACCTCCTCAAAGCGTTAAACGACATCGCCCAGCGGCTCCCCGAGGCCGCCGACACGGGGGGAAGCCTCATCGACGAACTGCGCCGCCTCCTCGACCCCTCCGACGCCCCCGAATGTCCCTTCGACAACACCCCCGCCGCATGACCCGCCGCACCTTCACCGTCTTCCCGCGCCCCCAGTACGGGCCCGCCCGCGACCGCGCTTGGCGCACCGAGGAACCGCAGATAACCCGCGTGTGCAGGCTCATGGGCAAAGAACCCCAGCCGTGGCAACGCTACGTCTGGGCCGTCGGAACCGAATACCAGATCGACGCATGGGGCAGGCGCGTCTACCACTATCGCGACATCCTCGTGACCGTGCCCCGCCAGTCCGGGAAAACGACACAGT
>NZ_JBNOYB010000025.1:0-18203 GCF_050312375.1 Schaalia sp. | reverse complement strand
CTGTCCCCGTTTCTCGTTCCTCGGACGAGCCGCCCAGTGGGCGGACGCGCCCTCGGCGCCGATGCCGACCGGGCACACAATGGGCCCTATGACGACACTTGATCTGGCAGTAATCCCCGGCGACGGCATCGGCAAGGAGGTCGTGCCCGAGGGGCTCAAAGTCCTTGAAGCCGTTCTCGAGGGAAGCGGCATCGACTTGAGCACCACCCATTACGACCTGGGCGCGGAGCGCTGGCACCGGACGGGGGAGACCCTCACCGACGAGGATCTCGAGGCGATCAAGAAGCACGACGCGATCCTCCTCGGCGCGGTCGGCGATCCCTCCGTCCCCTCCGGCGTCCTCGAGCGCGGCCTTCTGCTCAAACTCCGCTTCGCCCTGGACCACTACGTGAATCTGCGCCCCTCGAAGTACTTCGAGGGCGTGCCCAGCCCCTTGACGGCACCCGGCGACATCGACTTCGTGGTCGTGCGCGAAGGAACCGAGGGCCTCTATGCGGGCAACGGCGGCGCGGTCCGCGTCGGCACCCCGCAGGAGATCGCGACCGAGGTCTCGGTGAACACCGCCTTCGGCGTGGAGCGCGTCGTGCGCTACGCCTTCGAGAAGGCGGATGCGCGTCCGGCCAAGCACCTCACCCTCGTTCACAAGCACAACGTCCTCGTGAACGCCGGTCACCTCTGGCGCAGGACCGTCGAGGCCGTGGGCGCGGAGTATCCGCAGGTCCGTGTCGACTACTGCCATGTCGATGCCGCGACGATCTACCTCGTCACCGATCCGCAGCGCTTCGACGTGATCGTCACCGATAACCTCTTCGGGGACATCCTCACCGACGAGGCGGGCGCCGTCACCGGCGGCATCGGCCTGGCCGCATCGGGCAATATCAACCCCGACGGGACCTTCCCCTCGATGTTCGAGCCGGTTCACGGATCGGCGCCGGACATCGCGGGCCAGGGCAAGGCGGATCCGACCGCGACGATCGCCTCGGTCGCCCTGCTCCTCGATCACATCGGGCGTTCAGACCTCGCCGCGAAGGTCGACGCCGCGATCGAGGCGGACATGGCCGCCCGTGCGCGGGCCGCGGCCGCGGGCGAGCCCCTGGTGCGTTCGACCTCGCAGATCGGTGACGCCCTGGTCGCGGCCCTCGGCTGATCGGTGCTCTTCGTCCGTCCCGCCCGCCCTCGTTCCCGGCCGGAAGGCCACATGACGGAACCCGGGCGGGCGAGCCGCATCCGGGTCATATCCTGTGAGCACATGAACCGACCAGGAGGAGAACATGGCGACCACACACGTGCCGACGGAACTCGAGGCCCTCTCGGGCAGGCCGATCGCCCCCGCCTCCGAACTCGCGGGTCGTTTCCCGCTCACTCCGAGCGACCATCCCGCATCGCCGGAACGCTACGAGAAGGTGATGGGCGAGCTCGCCTTCGGCCGTGAGTTCACCGATCACATGGCCCACATGCGCTGGACCCGGGACGGCGGGTGGGAGGACAGGGGCGTCATCCCCTACGGTCCGCTGACCCTCACCCCCGGGGCCTCCGTCCTCCACTACGCGCAGTCGGTCTTCGAAGGGCTCAAGGCCTACCGTCATGCTGACGGCTCCATCTGGACATTCCGCCCGACCTACAACGCCGCGCGCCTCAACCATTCGGCGAGGCGCCTCGCCCTGCCCGAGATGGACGTCGAGGATTTCGTCGCCTCCCTGGTCGATTACGTGCGGGCGGACGCGAAGTGGGTTCCCGAGGGCGACGGCACCAGCCTGTACCTGCGGCCCTTCATGTTCGCCTCCGAGGAATTCGTGGGCGTTCACCCGGCGGGGATCGTGGACTACTACGTCATCGGCTCGCCTTCGGGCCCCTACTTCACCTCCGGTTTCACCGGCGTGCCGATCTGGGTGGTGAAGGGCTATCATCGCGCGGGTCCGGGCGGGACCGGTTCGGCCAAGTGCGGCGGCAACTACGCCGCCTCGCTCATGCCGCAGACCCGTGCCGCTGAGAAGGGCTTCTCGCAGGTCTGCTTCCTGGACTCCTACGAGGAGAAGTACCTCGAGGAGCTCGGCGGGATGAACATGTTCGTCGTCATGGCCGACGGTTCGGTGCGCACGCCCGAGCTCACCGGGGTCATCCTCGAGGGCGGGACGCGTTCTGCGATCTGCCGGCTCCTGAGGGACGAGGGCGTGGATGTTCGCGAGGAGCGGATCGCCCTGGACGAGCTGGTCGAGGGGATGCGTTGCGGGGAGGTCGCCGAGGTCTTCGCCTGCGGCACCGCCGCGGTGGTCACCCCGATCACCCGTCTGGCCGGTGACGACTTCGATGTCGAGCTGCCGGTTGGGGAACGGACGAAGAGCATCCATCAGCGTCTCACCGATATCCAGCTCGGACGGGCCGAGGATCCCTACGGCTGGATGTATCGGATCGACTGATCGGGCATCGCACGACGAGGAGCGCCCCGCCATCCGGTGGGGCGCTCCTTGACGTCGGCCGTTGGAGGCTCTTCCCGGGGAGTGAGGCGGATCGGTCTTTGATGACGAGTTGGCCGACGCCGGTCAGGGCCCTTCCCGGGGAGTGAGGCGGATCGGATGAACGGGGATCGCTGTCGGGCGGGAGGACGGGAGGGAGCAGGATCAGACATAATGTCATAAACTTACTTAGTGGCACCTAAGCTAACTGATGTGGAAGGTGGTCCGGGTGCGAAACAGCCTGATTGTCGTCCTGTCATGGTCCTCGTCCCTCGCCCTCGCCTGCGTCTACCTGATCCTCGGCGGAGGACTCGACGCCGCACTCCAAGGCGAGCCCTGGAGACGCGCACCCGAGGCGATCGCAGCAGCGCTCCTCTCCGGCCTGTGCGCCTGGGCGGCCTCCTCACTCGGAGGGGCGGCGATCGCCCCGCAGGAGGCGAAGATCCGCCGATCGATCATCGCCCACGTCTTCGCCCTCGGCCCCTCGGAACGCGCCGGCGCCCGCGCGGGAAGGATCATCAACACCGCGACCGACGGAGTCGAACGCAACGCCGTCTACCGCGCGACCTTCATCGCCTCGATGATCGCCTCGCTCACGACCCCCGTCCTGATCGTCATCATCGTGGCGCTCTTCCTCGATCCCTTGAGCGCCGGCGTCCTTTCCATCGCGATCCCCCTCGTCCCCGCATCCGTCCTCGCATTCCACAAGGGCTTCAGGCCCGTTTCACGCCGCTACCGGAACGCCTCGCGCGCACTCGCCGCCCAAGAGCTCGACGCCATCCAAGGACTCGGCTCGCTCGTCCTCATGAACGCAGGCAGGCGAATGGGGGAGGAACTCGCGCGAGCAGCGGAAGAGGTCCGCTCGAAAGTCATGAGCTACCTCGCCGGCAATCAACTCGTCCTCCTCGTCATCGATTCCGTGTTCACCCTCGGAATGGTCACAGGAGCGACCCTCCTCGCTCTTGCGAGGTCCTCGTCGGGGGCCCTGTCACCCGGCCAGGCGCTCGCCCTCGTCCTCCTCTCGACGATCATGCTCGATCCCCTCGATCGGATCGGCCAGTTCTTCTACATCGGAATGGGAGGCATCGCGGCGGGCAAGGAGATCTCCCGCTTCACCGGCCTCGTCCCCGCATCCGTGGACGAGGCCGGCGTCCGCGCTCCCACCCGTCCTGCCGACCCCGGCGCGCTGCGCATCGACGACGTCTCCTTCAGCTACGACGGGCGGATCCCGATCCTCGAACATGCGAACCTGCGGCTTCGCGCGGGGGAGAAAGTCGCGCTCGCGGGCCCCTCCGGCGCAGGAAAATCGACCCTCAGCGCGCTCCTCCAGGGCGATCGCCGCCCGGACTCGGGACGGATCCTCATCGAGGGCGAGGACCTCAGGAAGGTGCCCCTCTCCTGGGCGCGCTCGCGCATCGCAGTCGTCGAACAGACGACCTACCTGTTCAGCGGGAGCCTGCGAGACAATCTCCTCCTCGCTTCCCCCCACGCCGACGACGAAGAACTGCTCGCCGCTCTGAAGACCGCCGAGCTCGATGACCTCATGGCGAGGCTGCCGGAAGGACTTGACACCCGCGTCGGGTCGAGGGGCCTGGCCCTCTCCGGAGGCGAAGCGCAGCGCGTCGCCATCGCGAGAGCGCTGCTCAAGGACGCGCCGATCCTCATCCTCGACGAACCCACCGCCCACGTCGATCTCGCGAGCGAACAGGCGATCCTCGCCGCACTCGAAGCGGCGACGCGCGGGCGCACCGCGCTCACGATCTCCCACCGGCAGGCGACGATCGACAACGCGGACCGACGCGTCGAACTGCACGAAGGAGCACTGCGGTGACGCCGACGCACGCATCATCGGGGCGAGAACGATTCAGCCGCCCCGCCCTCGCGAGGAAACTCCTCCGCGTCACGCGGCGCGTCCTGGCCCCTCTCGGACTCTCGATCCTTGCCAGAACGCTCTTCCTGCTCCTCGGCATCGGGATCTTCGGGCTCGCGGGATGGGCCGTCGTCGCGATCCCCACCGGGACCACCCCCTTGAAGGGCCTCGCGCCGATCGCGGGAGCGATGATCGCGCTCTCGCTTCTCAAAGGACTGGCACGCTATCTCGAACAGTTCGCGGGGCATTTCGTCGCCTTCCACTCGCTCGCGATCTTGCGCAACCACTTCTACGACCGTCTCGAACCCCAGGCTCCCGCCTTCACGGAAGGACGCGACTCCGGAGACCTGCTCAATCGGGTGACCAAGGACATCGATAGGATCGAGGTCTTCTTCGCGCACACCCTCGCGCCCGCGACGACCGCGATCCTCGTCCCCGCCATCGCCCTGGCATGGATGGGAGTCGCGACCTCCTGGTGGCTCGCCCTCGTCCTCCTTCCCTTCCTCATCCTCGCAGGCCTCGTCGTGCCCAGCCTCGGCGTCGGGCGCACCGATGCCGCCGCCCGTGAGCTGCGCGCCGAACGAGGCCGACTCGCAGCCCACGTCGCAGACTCCGTCCAGGGCGTCCGCGAGGTCCTCGCCTTCGGAATCGAGGATCCTCGGCTCCGCGAGATGGAGCGCATCGAGGAGCGGATCGGCGAACAGACCGGCATCATCGGCCGAAGGATCGCCGCGCGACGCGGCCTCAACCAGACGGTGCTCGCCCTGTCCATGATCGTTCTCGCAATGACCGGGATCGGCCTGCATTCCCAGGGACGGCTCGAGCTGGACAGCCTGGGGCTCGCCCTGGGCATCGCCCTGGGCTCCTTCGCCTCGGTCATCGCGGTCGAGGACTTCATGGCGGACCTCGACCAGGCCTTCGCCTCGGCCGAACGGGTCTTCTCCATCACTGAGCGCACGCCCCTCGTCGTCGATGCCCCCGATCACCGTGAGGCGGGTGCGGACACGGGAATCGAAGTCGACTCGGTCTCCTTCACGTACCCCTTCCTCGACGAGGGGAACGAGGGGGCCCGTCGGCCCGAAGTGCTCCACGCGGTCTCGCTCTCGATCGCCCCGGGCTCCTTCACCGCAATCGTCGGGGCATCGGGCTCGGGGAAGTCGACGATCGCGGGCCTCCTCACTCGCACGTGGGATCCGGATTCGGGCGCCGTTCGGATCGGGGGAGTCGATGCGCGCCGGATCGGCCTCGCGAGTCTCCGCTCAGTCATCGCCTCGGCGACGCAGCGCCCCTACCTCTTCAACGACACGGTGCGGGCCAACCTCCTCCTCGCCGAACCCGAGGCCTCCGAGGAGGAGCTCCACGAGGCGCTGCGAATGGCCGGATTGTCGGACTGGATCGCCCAAGAGCCCGAAGGGATCGACACCGTCGTGGGGAACATGGGGGAACGACTCTCCGGCGGGCAGCGCCAACGCCTCGCACTCGCACGCACCCTCCTGCGACACGCCCCGATCACCCTGCTCGACGAAGCGACATCGCAGCTCGATGCGAGCACCGAACGGCTCGTCCTCGAAGGGATCCGGGAGGCGACGCACGGACGCACGCTCATCGTCATCGCCCACCGGATCTCCACGGTCGTCGGGGCCGATCAGATCATCGTCATGGACTCCGGGCGGGTCGTCGAATCCGGGACTTACGAGGAGCTCATCGCAGGGGACGGGGCCCTCGCCGCGCTCGTCGCGAGGCAGGACGGCCCTGAAGACGCTCGTGAGGGCCTCACTTCGAGGCGAGGCGAGCGCCTTCGGTGAGAGCGGCGAGCTTCGCCCAGGCGATCGAGGGGTAGATGCGCCCGCCGAGACCGCAGTCGGTCGAGGCGACGACGCGCTCGTCGCCGACGATGTCGGCGAACTGGCGGATGCGCTGCGCGACGAGCTCGGGGTGCTCGACGACGTTCGTCGAATGCGAGACGACCCCGGGGATGAGGTACTTGCCCTCGGCCAGATCGATGTCCTTCCAGATCGTCCACTCGTGAGCATGGCGCGCGTTCGCGGCCTCGAAGGTCAGGCCGTTCGCCTTCACCTCGAGGGCGAGGTCGACGATGTCCTTGAAGGGGATGTCCGTCGTGTGCGGGCCGTGCCAGGATCCCCAGCACACGTGGTAGCGGACGAGGGAGGGGTCGATGCCCTCGAGGGCGTGATTGAGGGCCTCGATGCGGACCCGCTGGAAGGCGCGGTAGTCCTCGAGGGCCGGCTCGACGGCGAACTGGTCCCATCCCTCGGCGAGGTCGGGGGCGTCGATCTGGACGGTGAGGCCCGCATCGGTGATCCGCTTGTACTCCTCGTGCAGGCCCTCGGCGAAGGCCCAGACGACGGCCTCATCGTCCTCGTAGTGGGCGTTGGCGATGCGGGCGGCCGAACCGGGGGAGAGGGCGGCGACGAAGCCGTCCGAGACCGGACGGCCCGCGGCCGCGAGGGCGGCCTTCGTGCCGGCGATGTCCCGATCGACGGCCTCCTCACCGATGTAAGCGATCGCGGAGGTGATCGTCGGGAACGCGACGGGGTTCTTGTTCGCGATGTGGATGCCCGACTCGGGGTCGGAGTAGGCGTCGGCGAACAGGTTCCAGTCGCGGCGCTCGGCGAAGGAGGAGTAGGAGAGACGGCCTTCACGGCCGGCCGGGGGCTTGACGTCGAAGCGGGCGGTGTCTTCGAGCGAGAGCCCCGAGAAACGGGAGAAGGAGTAGGTCCACCAGGCGCCGTAGTCGACGTTGTCGATCATGGCGTGCCCGTACTCGCCGTCGTTGAGGATCGTCAGGCCGAGCCCGGCCTGACGGGCGACGACGCCGTTGACCTCCTCCTGGAGGACAGCGGTGAACTCCTGTTCGTCGAGAGAACCGGCTCGACGCTTGCGATTCGCCTCGATGAGGCGCTCGGTGCGGGGCAGGGAGCCGACATGCGTGGTGAGGATTGTCATCGCTGGACCTTTCGTGGGACGACCGCGTTGCTCGAAGACTACGTCCCCGGTGCCCTCGCGAAACCGGCTGTCCGCCCTCGGGACGATTGCAACAGGATCGCGGAGCGACGTCCACCTTCCGGAGCCTTCGGCGAAGCCCTTTTCCCAACTCCTAGGCTGGGGCCCGGATGAACTCAGGAGGACTTTCATGAGCAGGCAGCTTCGCTCGGCGACATCGACGCAGGGACGCAATATGGCGGGCGCGCGCTCGCTCTGGCGGGCGACCGGGATGACCGATGAGGACTTCGGCAAGCCGATCATCGCGGTCGTCAACTCCTTCACCGAGTTCGTTCCCGGCCACGTCCATCTGCGCGACGTCGGCAGGCTCGTCTCCGACGCGATCCGCTCCGCGGGCGGCGTGGCGAAGGAGATGAACACCATCGCCGTCGACGACGGCATCGCGATGGGGCACACGGGCATGCTCTACTCGCTGCCCTCGCGCGAGGTCATCGCCGATTCGGTCGAGTACATGGTGAACGCCCACTGCGCCGACGCGATGGTGTGCATCTCGAACTGCGACAAGATCACCCCCGGCATGCTCATCGCCGCGATGCGCCTCAACATCCCCGTCGTCTTCGTCTCCGGCGGGCCGATGGAGGCCGGGAAGAACATCGATCCCGCGGCGATCATCGGACCGGCGACCACCGGTCACGGCAACCTCATCACGGTGATGAACGCGACGGCGAACGACGAGGTCTCCGACGAGGAACTCCTCGCGATCGAGAAGGCCGCCTGCCCGACCTGCGGCTCCTGCTCGGGAATGTTCACCGCGAACTCGATGAACTGCCTCACCGAGGCCCTCGGCCTGTCCCTGCCCGGCAACGGCTCGACGCTGGCCACCCAGGTCGCGCGCCGCGCCCTCTTCACCCGCGCGGGCGAGCTCGTCGTCGAGCTGTGCAGGCGCTACTACGAGGACGAGGACGACTCGGTCCTGCCGCGCTCGATCGCGAGCGCCGACGCCTTCCGCAACGCCATGACCCTCGACATGGCGATGGGTGGCTCCTCGAACACGGTCCTGCACCTCCTGGCCGTCGCGCACGAGGGCGGGGTCGACTTCGACCTCGGCGACATCGCCGAACTCGGCACGACCGTGCCCTGCCTGTCGAAGGTCGCGCCGAATCACAACGACTACCACATGGAGGACGTCCACCGGGCCGGCGGCATCCCCCGCATCCTCGGCGAGCTCGACCGGGCCGGACTGCTCACCCACTCCGTCCATTCGATCCACTCGCCCTCCCTCGAGGAATGGCTCGCGCACTGGGATCCGAAGTCCCCGAGCGTCGCCCCCGAGGCGATCGAACTGTGGAAGGCCGCGCCCGGCGACGTGCGGACCGCCGAGGCCTTCTCGACCTCGAACAAGTGGGCCGAACTCGACCTCGACGCCGAGAAGGGCTGCATCCGCGACGTCGAGCACGCCTACACCGCGAACGGCGGCCTGACGGTCCTCTTCGGCAATCTCGCCCCTGAGGGCGCGATCATCAAGGCCGCCGGCATCGATCCGGAGCTCTTCCACTTCGAGGGCCGGGCCCGCGTGATGGAATCCCAGGAAGAGGCCATCGAGAAGATCCTCGACAAGACGGTCGAGGCCGGCGATGTCGTCGTCATCCGCTACGAGGGCCCCGCCGGGGGCCCCGGAATGCAGGAGATGCTCTACCCGACCTCCTTCCTCAAGGGCCGCGGCCTGGGCAAGGCGTGCGCGCTCATCACCGACGGCCGTTTCTCGGGAGGCACCTCGGGCATCTCCGTCGGGCACATCTCCCCGGAGGCGGCGGACGGCGGGCTCATCGGCCTCATCGAGGACGGCGATCGCATCATCATCGACGTCGACGAGGGGCGCCTCGAACTCGACGTCCCCGCAGACGAGATCGAAGCCCGCCGCATCGCCCAGGAGGCGCGCGAGCACCCGTGGACCCCGAGGAACCGCGACCGCCTCGTCTCTCCCGCCCTCCAGCTCTACGCGGCCACCGCGATGTCGGCGTCCAAGGGCGCGGCGCGCGACGTGTCGCGGGTGCTCCGCTGAAAGGAGCCGATCGTGAAGGACCACGTCGCCATCTACGACACGACGCTGCGTGACGGCGCCCAGCAGGAGGGCATCTCCCTCACGGTCTCCGACAAGATCGCCGCGCTCGCGATCCTCGACGACCTCGGCGTCGACTACATCGAGGGCGGCTGGCCGGGCGCGATCCCGAAGGACACGGCCTTCTTCGAGCGGGCCCGCAACGTCAAGCTCCGTCACGCGAGGCTCGCGGCCTTCGGCGCGACGACCAAGGCCGGCGTGCGGGCCGCCGAGGATCCTCAGGTCGCGGCCCTGCTGCGATCGGGTGCCTCCGTGATCACCCTCGTCGCGAAGTCGGATCCGCGGCACGTGACGAGGGCATTGCGCACCACCGTCGAGGAGAACCTCCGGATGGTCCGTGACACCGTCGAGTACCTCACCGCCGAGGGCACGGACGTCATGGTCGACCTCGAGCACTTCTTCGACGGCCTGGCCTTCGATGCGGACTACGGCATGACGGTCATGCTCGAGGCGGCCCGGGCCGGGGCCGCCGCCGTGATCCCCTGCGATACGAACGGCGGGAACCTGCCCTCCGTGATCGGCGAGGTGACGCGGCGCGCCCGCGGCCTCCTCGACGAGGCCGGTTTCACCGCGTGCGTCCTCGGGATCCACACCCACAACGACACCGGCTGCGCGGTCGCGAATGCGATCGCGGCGGTCGAGGCCGGGGCGCGGCACGTCCAGGGCACGGTGAACGGCTACGGTGAGCGCACGGGCAACGCGAACATCCTGACCTGCGCGGCGAACCTCCAGCTCAAGCTCGGATACGACGTCATTCCGCCCGCTTCGATGGGGTCCTTGGACTCCGTGTCGCATCGCATGGCCGAGCTCGTCAACATCCCGCCCTTCGCGCGCGACCCCTACGTCGGGCAGTCGGCCTTCGCCCACAAAGCGGGGCTTCACGCCTCGGCGATCCGCGTCGACCCCGACTTGTATCAGCACATCGATCCGGGAGTCGTCGGCAACGGGATGCGGATGCTCGTCTCGGAGATGGCGGGCAAGTCCTCGATCGAGCTCAAGGCCGAGGAACTGGGCATCGACCTCACCTCCGTGCCGAACGCGGCGGCGATCCTCGCCCAGAGGGTCAAGGAGCGCGAGGCCGAGGGCTACACCTACGATGCGGCGGACGCCTCTTTCGAGCTCCTCGCCCTGTCGGAATTGGGACGCCTTCCGAGGTTCCTGCGCGTCGAGTCGTGGAAGGTCACGACCCAGGAGATCGCCGAGGTGCAGGGCGAGCCCTACGCTGCGACCGAGGCGACGGTGAAGATCCACACGGATCGGCGCCACATCCGCACCGCGGAGGGCAACGGCCCGGTCAACGCCCTCGACCGCGCGCTGCGCCACGTCATGACCCGCGACTACCCGGTGTGCGCGAATTTCGAACTCACCGACTTCAAGGTCCGCATCCTCGACGAGGACCGTGCGGGCACGGATGCGACGATCCGCGTCCTCATCGAGATGACCGATGGCCGACGCGCATGGTCGACGGTCGGCATCGGCACCGACGTCATCGAGGCGTCCTGGGAGGCGCTCTTCGACGCCTACCACTGGGGCCTGCTGCATTCGGGCACCCAGTCGCTCCTCCAAGAGTGAGGCTCCGCCTCTTTTCGCCACCGATTCGCCCTGACGCGGACCGGGGGTGAGAATGTCCCCATGCGCGGTGAATACGACATCCCAGGCGGGCCGAGGATCATCGTCGATCTTGAGGCCGAGGGCGGCCGCATCGGCTCGGCCCGCTTCTCGGGTTTCGAGGCCGTTCCGGGCGAAATCCTCGAAGGAGCGTCGCGCTCGCTGATCGGCGCTCCTGCTGAGGCGGGGGTCAAGGAACTCGCCGCATTGATCGAGGGGGGCCTCGCCCCCGGGGGCGTCCTCGTCGGCGTCACGGCGGCGGACCTCGCGGTCGCGGTGAAACGCGGACTGAAGCGCGCCGTGAACTGGCGGGACCTCGACTTCGACATCATCCACGGCCCGGAACTGGATCCCGTCGTCAACGTCGCCCTCGATGAGACCCTCGTCGAGGAGGTCGCCTCAGGGCGGCGCCGACCATTCGTGCGCCTGTGGGAGTGGAACGCCCCCCAGGTCGTCATCGGCTCCTTCCAGTCCTACACGAACGAAGTCCACCCGGACGGCGTGGAACGTCACGGCATCATCGTGTCCCGGCGGGTCAGCGGCGGGGGAGCCATGTTCATGGAACCCGCCAATTGCATCACCTTCTCGCTCGTCGTCCCGACCGCGCTGGTCGAGGGGCTGAGCTTCGAACAGTCCTATCCCTTCCTCGACTCCTGGGTGATGGAGGCGCTGGCCTCGGTGGGCGTGAAGGCGACGTACGTGCCGCTCAACGACATCGCCTCCGAGAGGGGCAAGATCGGCGGAGCGGCTCAGAAGCGCTGGTCCAACGGCTGCATGCTCCACCACGTGACCATGTCCTACGACGTGGATCCGGCGAAGATGAAGGACGTACTGCGCACGGGGCTGGATCGGCTCATGGACAAGGGCACGGCCTCGGCGGTCAAGCACGTCGATCCCATGCGTTCACAGATCGATCTGAGTCGCGGGGAGGTCATCGACGCGATGATCCGCACCTTCGCGCAGAAGTACCGCGCTCGCCGCGGCGCGCTCTCGGATGAGGACATCGAGACCGCGAAGGCTCGATGCGCCGTGAAGTTCTCCACCCCCGAATGGATCCACCGGGTGCCCTGAAACGGGTCCTTTCAGACCCTCGCGCCGAAAACGGCGGTGCCGACGCGGACGCGGGTCGCGCCCTCGGCGATCGCCCACTCGATGTCCCCGGACATGCCCATGGACAGCACGAGATCGGAGAGCCCCGTGGCGCTTCCCACCCGATCGCGAATGCCCCGCAGGAGGGCGTAGCCGCTCCGCACCTCCTTCTCGGAGGAGGACCTGAGGCCGACCGTCATGAACCCCTCGAAGGCGAGCATCCTCGAGGCGAGGACCGCGTCGACCACGCTGATGACCTCGCCGGGGGCGCAACCGTGCTTGCTCGCCTCTCCCGAGACGTTCACCTCGATCAGGACGGGCATGCGCCGATCGAGACGCTTGTCGAGCTTGTCGACGAGAGCTGCGGAATCAACCGTGTCGATCGCATCGATGCACGCCAGGGCCTGGTTGATCTTGTTCGACTGCAAGGGCCCGATGAGGGCGAGCCGAGCGCCGACGACCTCGTGGATCGCATCCGCCGTCGCGCGCGCCTCCTGGACGCGGTTGTGCCCGAGGAGGACGGGACGGCCGAGATCCGAAAGGGCGAGGGCGGCTTCGCGGCACTCGTCCGCCGTGCGCGTCTTCACCGCGAGTTGCAGATCGACTGCCTCGGCGCGGCCGAATGCCTCGCGCGCCGACTCGACTCTCTCCAGTGCCTGTTCGATGCCTCGGCGTATCGTCATGAGTCCGAGTCTAGAGGGGGGCCGAAGGAGCGGGCTCCGGCGGGGCGAGGGGAGAAGGGCCTCCTCAGTGCGAGGCGGGCGACGATGAGCGATAATCAGAAGTTCCGACGCACGTCGGCATCACCTGGAAAAGGAGTACGTGATGCGCACCCTGCTCAACATCATCTGGTTCCTCTTCGGAGGCTTCTGGCTCTGGCTCATGTACATCCTCGCGGGGATCGTCGCGTGCATCTTCATCATCACGATCCCCGCAGGCGTCGCCTGTTTCAGGATCGCGAACTACGTGGTGTGGCCCTTCGGCAAGCGGGTGGTCGACGCGCCCGGCGCGGGTGCCGGATCGGCGCTCATGAATATCGTGTGGTTCATCGTCGCCGGCGTATGGCTCGCGATCGGGCACATCCTCACCGCGCTCGCGCAGTCGATCACGATCGTCGGCATCCCCGTCGCGATCGCGAACATCAAGATGATCCCGATCACCTGCTTCCCCTTCGGCAAGACGGTCGTCACGGATCCGAACGCGATCCTGTAATGACGAAGAAGCACGAGGGCGGGGCGGGCGGAGCGACGAGGGCGATCGAAGTCCTCTCGGCCGCGGGCATCCCCTTCGAGGTCCACGAGTACGAGCATTCGCCCAATGCCCGCGCCTTCGGCGAGGAGACGGTCGAGAAACTCGGCGTCGACCCGGCGTCCACCTTCAAGACGCTGATGGTGCGCACGAATGAGGACGAGTACGTCTTCGGCATCATCCCCGTGCTCGCGCACCTGTCCATGAAGCTCATCGCCAAGGCCGCCGGGGCGAAGTCCGCCCGGATGGCCGACCCCCGCACGGCGGAGCGGAGGACCGGCTACGTCGTCGGAGGGATCTCGCCCCTCGGGCAGACGACCCCGCATCGTCTCTTCATCGACGAATCGTGCTTGGATTCGGAGATGATCATCGTTTCCGGCGGGCGCAGGGGATTGTCCGTCGGGCTCTCGCCCCTGGACTTGCTCGAGGTTTCAGGCGCCGGGCTCGCCAGGCTCACGGCGCTCGAGTGAAGCGCCTCGACCCCTCCGTTCCGGACGGGCCCGGGGGAGTCCGCACGGCCGCCCCTCATGCCCGTGATCCGGCGTTTCAACGAGGCCCGACCTCGAGGATCCGCAGGGCCACGCGGCCCTGTCGATCGGACCGATCAAGATCGACCAGGGCGCAGATGCGCCAGTCGCCATCTCCCCTCGGATCCAGCAGAGTCTGAGTGACGAGCCAGTAGCGTCCGCCCTCGTCCGTATTCGCAGCGCCCGCGGCGAGAAGATCGGCCGAGGAAGGATCCTCCTCGATGAGGCACAGGCTCGCCGAACGCGCCTGCTGGTCGATGCCGATCCAGTCGTATTCGGCCCAATACCTGGCCAGGACGCCGTCCCACCGGGCCTCATCCCAACCGGAAGCCGCATCCTCCCGGCCGAGGAGCTCGACGGCATCGCGGCTCATGAGCTCGACCCGGTGGAACAGGGCCTTCCTCACCGCCGTGCGCAAAGCGTGCGGGTTAGCGGTGAAGGACACCGTCCCGTCCTCGTCGGCGCCGAAAGCGAGCTCGACGCCGCTCGTGCCGGAATCGGCGCCGAGCCGGCGCCCCTGCGCGAGCGCCTCCCACTCGTCGAGCAGCGAGGAGTCGACGGCGCGAATGAGGGCGCCCAGCCAGGAGATGATCGCCTCGACGTCGCCGGTCATCGCAGGCTCGGGGATGATCTGGCGCATCGCCCGATACGCGTCCGTCAGATAGCGCAGGATCACGCCCTCGGAACGGCCGATGTCGTAACGGGAGACGAGCTCGGTGAAGGTCATCGCATTCTCGACCATCTCCCTGACGACCGACTTCGGGGAGATCTCGAGCGAACCGACCCAGGGGTTCGCCTTCACATAGGTCGCGAAGGCGGACTCGAGGAGTTCAGCCAGAGGCCGGGGCCAGGTGACCTCCTCCAAGGCCTCCATCCGGTCCTCGTAGTCGAGGCCCTCGGCCTTCATCGCGCTCACGGCCTCGCCCTTGGCCGCATAGCGCTGGGCGTACAGCAGTGGCCTGGGGTCTTCGAGGACGGACTCGATGACCGAGACGACATCGAGGGCGAAAGTCGGCGACTCTGGATCCAAGAGCTCCATCGCCGCCAGGGCGAAGGGGGAGAGGGGCTGATTGAGGGCGAACTCATCGGGCAGATCCGTGGCGGCGCGCAGACGGGGCATGCCGTCTAGGGCGGCCTGCTCGGAGGACACGTGCTCGACGACGCCGGCGGCGCGCATCGAGGAATAGATCTCCCCGAGGCGGCGCAGATGTGGATTCGCGGCCGCCACGGGATCATCGTTGTTCCTCGCGAGATCGAGAAGGTGCTCGCCCGGATCCCGATTCGCGGTGCCCGCACCCGCGAGGACGTTGAGCACCATCGCGTGCGTCAGACCGAAATGAGAGCGGAGCTGTTCGGGCGACTCGGCGACGAGGCGATCGAAAGTCCCCTTCGTCCACGAGATCGTCCCCTCGGCCGGACCCCTGCGCTTCTTCGCCTGCTTCTTCTTCGCGCGTTTGAGATCGCGGGCGTCCCTCGCCGCTTCCTCCGCCGCGCTCAAACGCGCGCGCTCGCGGGCGGCCTCGACTTCATGCTCGGGAGCGAGCACCCGGACGAAACCGACCGTGTCGAAGCCCGCGCGCCCCGCGCGCCCCGCGATCTGATGGAATTCGCGCGCGGACAGGTGCCGCATCCGCTCGCCGTCGAACTTGACGAGCGAACTGAGCAGCACGGTGCGGATCGGGACGTTGATGCCGACACCGAGGGTGTCGGTCCCGCAGACGATCGGAAGGAGGCCCTGCTGGGTGAGGCGTTCGACGAGCCTGCGATAACGGGGGAGCATCCCCGCGTGGTGAATGCCGATCCCCTGCGACAGCAGCGAGCGGAGCGTCTGACCGAAACCGCGTCCGAAGGAGACCCCCTGAAGCTCCTTCGCGATCCGCTCCTTCTTCTCGGCGTCGACGAGTTTCGCCTTGTCGAAGGACTGAGCGGTCTCGACCGCGTCCTTCTGAGCGAAATGCACGATGTAAACGGGCCAACGGCCCTCCTTCAAGAGGCGTTCAACCGTGTCGGGCAGGCGGTCGACGACGTATTCGAACTCGAGCGGGACGGGGCGCTCGGCATCATCGACCAGGGCCGCATCGCGGCCCGTCCGCTCCTTCCACGCCTTCTCGAAACGCGAGGTGTCCCCGAGGGTCGCCGACATCGCGACGAATTGCGCCTTCTTCAGTTCGAGCAGCGGCACCTGCCACGCCCACCCGCGCTGAGGATCGCCGTAGAAATGGAACTCGTCCATGACGATCATGTCCGCATCCAGATCCGCCCCCTCCCGCAGGGCCTGGTTCGCGAGGATCTCCGCCGTGCAGCAGATGATCGGCGCGCCCGCGTTGAGCGAGACGTCGCCGGTCACCATCCCGACGTTGTCGGCGCCGAACAGGGCGACGAGGTCGAAGAACTTCTCGGACACGAGGGCCTTCAAGGGAGCCGTGTAGTAGGAGCGGCCGCCGTGCGCCATCGAGACGAAATGAGCGGCGAGGGCGATCATCGACTTGCCCGAACCCGTCGGCGTGGCCGCGATGACGTGCTTGCCGTCAAGGATCTCGAGGAAGGACTCGTCCTGGTGGGGGTAGAGAGGCCTGCCCGTCGACTCCGCCCACGAGGAGAAGGCCGTGTACAGGGCGTCGGCGTCGTCGAGGAGTCCATCGTCCTCGAGGTCGTCGAGCAGGGAGTTGAGCGGAGCCGTCATGGCTCCATTATCCCGGATCGCGGGTGCCCACTTGGTGGATCCGCGGGGAAGGGCCGTCTGAGCTGTGACATCCTGTGCGGGTCCCGGAAGGAGCCGCTTGCGGCGAGGAAGGAGAACGACGTGGAGGATCTTGCGAAGGGAATCCTGACGGTCGCGGACTGGCTCACCCTTCACGTCACCGTGTGGGTGCTCGTCGGCACCGGCCTGTTCCTCACGGTCGCGTCTCGCGGCCTCCAGCTGCGCCATTTCGGAACGATGATCCGCACCGTGACGGGGTCCCGCCAGGGCGCCAAGGGCGGGATCTCCTCCTTCCAGGCCTTCACGATCTCCCTGGCCGCCAGGGTCGGCGTCGGCAACGTCTTCGGCGTCGCGGCGGCCCTCCTCATGGGCGGGCCCGGCGCGATCTTCTGGATGTGGGTCGTCGCCCTCGTCGGCATGGCGACCGCCTTCTTCGAGGCCACCCTCGCGCAGATCTTCAAGGTCCGCGCCGCCGACGGGTCCTTCCGCGGCGGCCCCGCCTACTACATCAAACTCGGCATGAAGAACAGGGTCCTCGCCTCGGTCTTCGCGATCATCACGGTCGTCACCTGCGCCTTCGTCATCACCTCCGTCCAGTCGAACGCGATCGCGGGCACCCTGCTCTCCGCCCTCGGCGACACCGGGACCACGCCGGTGCTCTGGGGCCTGTCCCAGGCGCAGCTCATCATCGCGGCCCTCCTCTTCGTCTTCTCCGCGATGGTGATCTTCGGCGGCATCCGCACCGTCGCCCGCGTCACCGAATGGATGGCCCCGATCATGGCGACGATCTACGTCATCATGGTCGCGATCATCGTCATCATGAACATCGGCCAGTTCGGCGCCGTCCTCACTCAGATCCTCGAGGGCGCCTTCGCCCCCGAACCCCTCGTCGGGGGCCTGGGAGGCGGCATCCTCGCGGCGCTCATCAACGGCACGAAGCGCGGCCTCTTCTCCAACGAGGCGGGCCAGGGCACGGCCCCCAACGCGGCCGCAACGGCGACCCTGCCCCATCCGGTCAGCCAGGGCATGATCCAGTCGCTCGGCGTGTTCATCGACACGATCGTGGTCTGCACGGCGACCGCCTTCGTCATCCTCATCGCAGGCCCCGAGGTGTGGGGCGCCGAGGGCGTGAACCCCGCGAACCTCACGAGCCTGGCCGTCGCCGAGGAACTCGGCGCCTGGACCATCATGCCGATGGCCGTCCTCATCTTCGTGCTCGCCTATTCGTCGATCATCGCCGCTTACGTGTACTCCGAGACGAACATGACCTTCGTGACCGACTCCAAGGCGGCCACCTGGGCGGTGCGGATCATCTCGGTCGCCTCGGTCGTCATCGGCGCCCTCGCATCCCTCGATCTCGTGTGGAACAGCGTCGACATCGCGATGGCGATCATGACGGTGACGAACCTCGTGGCGCTCCTGTGGCTGTCGAAGTGGGGCCTCGGGGCTCTGCGCGACTACGAGAAGCAGCGCAAGAGCGGGGTGAGCGTCCCGGTCTTCATCGGCGTCGGCAATCCGAACCTGCCCGCCGACGTGCCGACGGACTCGTGGTCGGCTCCCGCGCCGACCGAAGGCTGATTCACGCGCGGTGTTCCCTGAAGGGGCGGGCGGCGCCGATCGGCGC
>NZ_JBNOYB010000024.1:0-108663 GCF_050312375.1 Schaalia sp. | reverse complement strand
CTTCTGTGCGCCGGGGAGGGAGTCGCGGACTGGGCCCGCGACTCCCGCCGCCGCCCTCGTATCCGAGGGGCGTGAGGCCGAGATCGTCACTTCGCCTGTTCCATGGCGTCGGCGATCTGGGTGAAGAACTCCGTGTAGGTCTGGATCGACTCGTTGACGTAGGTGTCCGCGGGCATGTAGAGGATGCGGCCCTTCGTCACGGCGTCGACGTTCGCGAGGGCGGCGGTGTTCGCGAGGAGCTCGTTCGCGGGGACGGGGGTCTGGCCGCGCTTGGCGCCGATGGCCGCGTCGCGGTCCATGACGAGGATCCACGCGGGGTTCGACTGCGCGATCGCCTCGACGGAGACGTCGTCGCCCTCGTGGTCGGTCGACCCCTCCGAGGACAGGGCGGGGGTCAGGCCGAGGACCGAGTAGATCGGGCCGAGGGTTCGGCCCGAGCCGGGGGCCGAGTAGTTGATCTCACCGCCGGAGACGATGACGGAGAGGACGGTCTGGTCGGAGGAGTAGGCGGCTTTCACGCGGGCGATCGCGTTCTCGAAGTCGGCGACGAGCTTGGCGGCCTCGTCCTCCTTGCCGAAGATCTTCCCGAGGAGGGTCGTGACGCGGATGAGTTCGGCGTCGAGCGGCTTGTCCGGGTCGATGTTGGTGTCGACGAGGGCGGCGCCGGGGACGAGTCCCTTGATCGCGTCGTACTGCTCCTGGAAGCGCTGGCCGTTGAGGACGAGATCGGGATTCGCGGCGACGAGCGCCTCGAGGTTCGGTTCGCGGTGGGAGCCGAGGTCGACGACCGTCTCGTCGGCGGCGTAGGCGGAGGTGCTGGCGATGATCTGGCGCGGTGCGGCTGAGAGCTTCACGCCCCAGTCCTCGAGGGTCTCGAAGATCCGGTTGTCGGTGGCGACGATGCTCTTCGGGGAGGTCGGGACCTCGACTGAGCCGCGGAGGTCCTCGACCGTGATCGTCGCCGGTTTCGCGGCTGCGGACTGGGGTGCGCTCGAGGCGGATTGAGCGGCGGGTTCGCCGCCGCCGGTGCTGCAGGCGGCGAGGGTGAATGCGGTGATGCCGACGAGGGCGAGGGAGACGGCGCGTGCGCGGAGCGCGGTCGAGGCCACGATGGAACTCCTACAAGTCGATTCTCGATGGGCGCACGGTCGTGCGCAGCTCGCACGATATTCGATAGGAGTTCGTGATGTAAATGGTGACTGAGGATAGAAAGGTCACCCTAAGAAGCGCTGGTCATGACCCGGATTCCTCGTCCTCGATCCGCAAGCGCGGAACGGAGACGAGCTCCGGATTCACCCCGGTCTTGTCGGCGTAGAAGGCGCGGATCACGTCCATGTCCGCCTTCGGATCCCCGCTGAGGCGAATCGAAGGGCCCCAGCCGAAGGTGCGGGTCTTCGCATCCACGTAGCCGAGCGCGACGGGGAGGTCCGCTCCCAGGGCCATCCGGTAGAAACCGGACTTCCAATACTGCCTGGGCGAGCGCGTGCCCTTGGGGGTCAGGACCACGGTGAACTCATCGGCCTCGGCCGCCCTGGCGACCACCTGCCCCACGACCCCGTGCGCCGCGGAGCGGTCGATCGGCATCCCGCCGATCGCACGGACGAAGGGGCCGAGCAGCGGGACCCTCGTCACGGACTCCTTCACGAGGAAATTGAAGGGGCGCCCCAGTGACCAGAAGCACAGGGCCATGAAGACGCCGTCCCAGTTCGAAGTGTGCGGAGCGCCGATGACCAGCGTCTTGTCCTCCAGAGGCTCGTGGACGAAGGTCCAACGCGAGAACAGCATGTAAGTCTTCGCGACGAAGCGGCGGATGCGCATGAGTCCGATTTCAGAGCTCCCGTGCAGATCGGCGGTGTCGAGGGCGCGAGCCGTCGAGGGGCCGGGAGGGCCGGGCCCCGGACGTGCTCACGCGCCCAGAGTAGCGGCTCGACGCGTGGCCGATGTCGCACGTCCCGCCCTCGGGCGCAGCGGCCTGAACGACTAGGATCGGGGGTGCTCATTGCGCCACAGGGGCGCGAGGAATCGAGGAATCACATGCCCGTACGCCAGGACCTGCGCAATGTCGCGATCGTCGCACACGTCGACCATGGCAAGACGACGCTCGTCGACGCGATGCTCTGGCAGTCCGGCGCGTTCTCGGATCGCGACACGGTCGAGAAGACCGGTGAGCGCGTCATGGATTCGGGCGATCTCGAACGCGAGAAGGGCATCACGATCCTCGCCAAGAACACCGCGGTCCACTACCGGGGTCCTGCCGCCCAGAAGCTCGGACTCGAGGACGGCGTCACGATCAACGTCATCGACACCCCCGGCCACGCCGATTTCGGCGGCGAGGTCGAGCGCGGCCTGTCGATGGTCGACGGCGTCGTCCTCATGGTCGACGCCTCGGAAGGGCCCCTTCCCCAGACGCGCTTCGTCCTCCGCAAGGCCCTGCAGGCCCAGCTCCCCGTCGTGGTCGTCGTCAACAAGGTCGATCGGCCCGACTCCCGGATCGACGAGGTCGTCTCCGAGACGACCGACCTCCTCCTCTCCCTCGGCGAGGACCTGCTGAACGACGGCGTGGACGCCGATGTCGATGCGCTGCTCGACGTCCCGGTCGTGTACGCCTGCGCGAAAGCCGGCGTCTCCTCGCTGACCAACCCCGGCAACGGCGTGCAGCCGACCGAAGACCTCGAGCCCCTGTTCGAAACGATCCTGTCGAGGATCCCGGGCCCCTCCTACGAGGAGGGCGTGCCTCTCCAGGCGCACGTGACCAACCTCGACGCCTCCCCCTTCCTCGGGCGCCTCGCGCTCCTGCGCATCCACAACGGCACCCTCACCAAGGGCGCGAGCGTCGGCCTCGCCCGTCACGACGGGACGATCAAGTCGGTCCGCGTCACCGAACTCCTGCGCACCGAGGGGCTCGAACGCGTGTCCGCCGAATCCGCGGCCCCGGGCGACATCGTCGCCGTCGCCGGCATCGACGACATCATGATCGGCGAATCCCTCGTCGATCTCGAGGACCCTCGCCCCCTCCCGCTCATCACGGTCGACGATCCGGCGATCTCCATGACCATCGGCATCAACACCTCGCCGATGGCGGGTCGCGTCAAGGGCGCGAAGGTCACGGCCCGGCAGGTGAAGGACCGCCTGGACCGCGAACTCATCGGCAACGTCTCCTTGAAGGTCCTGGCGACCGAGCGCCCCGACGCCTGGGAGGTTCAGGGCCGCGGCGAGCTCGCCCTCGCGATCCTCGTCGAGCAGATGCGCCGCGAAGGATTCGAACTCACCGTCGGCAAGCCGCAGGTCGTCACCAAGGACATCGACGGCGTGCGCTCCGAACCGATGGAGCGCATGACGATCGACATCCCCGAGGAGTACCTCGGCGCCGTCACGCAGCTCCTGGCCGCCCGCAAGGGCCGCATGGAGACGATGGCGAATCACGGCTCGGGCTGGATCCGCCTCGAGTTCGTCGTGCCCGCGCGCGGCCTCATCGGCTTCCGCACGCGCTTCCTCACCGAGACGCGCGGCACCGGCATCGCCTCGTCGATCGCCGACGGCTACGCGCCCTGGCAGGGAGCGATCGAACAGCGCCTCACCGGCTCGCTCGTCGCCGACCGCGCCGGACAGGCGACCCCCTACGCGATGACCAACCTCCAGGAGCGCGGCTCCTTCATCGTCGAACCCGGCTCGGAGGTCTACGAGGGCCAGGTCGTCGGCGAGAACCCGCGCGGCGAGGACATGGACGTCAACATCTGCCGTGAGAAGAAGCAGACGAACACGCGCTCGGCGACGGCCGACGTCTACGAGTCGCTCACGCCCTCGCGCAGGCTCACCCTTGAGGAATCCCTCGAGTTCGCGGCCAACGACGAGTGCGTCGAGGTGACGCCCGAGGCGATCCGCGTGCGCAAGGTCGTCCTCGACGCGCAGGAGCGCTTCAAGATCGCCGCGCGCGAACGCCGCGCCCAGAAGTAGGAGGGGCCTTCGGCCCGCCTCCCGTCCGCACGCGAGAACGGCGGCCCGGGCGGGTCGAAGGTGATGCTCGCGACGGCCGCGGGAGCCGGTTCGGGCCTCCGGATCGACTAGGCTGGGGCCGTGGCCATTGAATTCCCCGAAGAGATCCAAGCACTGCGCACGACGATGGAGAACGTCCTCGCCGTCGTCCAGCCCGAGCGCCTGCGCGCCCAGATCGCCGAGCTCGAGAAGCAGGCGACCGCCCCCGACCTGTGGGACGATCCCGCGCACGCCCAGGAGGTCACTTCGGCGCTCTCGCACCGGCAGTCCGAGCTGGATCGGGTGACCCGCATGGTCGATCGGATCGACGACCTCGAGGCCATGGTCGACATGGCCGGTGAAGACCCCGATGAGGCCGCCGAGATCCTCGCCGAGGCCGAGGGCGACCTCGTCTCCTTGAAGTCCGACATCTCCGACCTCGAGATCCGCACCCTCCTCGACGGCGAATACGACGAGCGCAACGCCGTCATCACGATCCGGTCGGGCGCCGGCGGCGTCGACGCCGCCGACTTCGCCGAGATCCTGCTGCGCATGTACCTGCGCTGGGCGGAGCGTCACGGCTACCCGACGAAGGTCATGGACACCTCCTACGCCGAAGAGGCCGGCCTGAAGTCCGCGACCTTCGAAGTCCAGGCCCCCTACGCCTACGGCACCCTGTCCGTCGAGGCCGGCACGCACCGCCTCGTCCGTATCAGCCCCTTCGACAACCAGGGGCGCCGCCAGACCTCCTTCGCGGCGGTCGAGGTCATCCCCCTCATCGAATCGACCGACCACATCGAGATCCCCGAATCCGAACTGAAGATCGACGTCTTCCGCTCCTCGGGCCCCGGCGGCCAATCGGTGAATACGACGGACTCTGCCGTCCGCATGACGCACATCCCGACCGGCATCGTCGTGTCCATGCAGGATGAGAAGTCGCAGATCCAGAACCGTGCGGCGGCTCTTCGCGTCCTCCAGTCGCGCCTCCTCGTGCTGCGCCACGAAGAGGAGCAGGCGAAGAAGAAGGAACTCGCGGGCGATGTGAAGGCCTCCTGGGGCGACCAGATGCGCTCCTACGTCCTGCAGCCCTACACGATGGTCAAGGACCTGCGCACGCAGTTCGAGTCCGGCAACCCGCAGTCCGTTTTCGACGGGGACATCGACGGCTTCATCAATGCGGGGATCCGCTGGCGCAAGAACCAGCAGAACGAGGCGCAGGAGTCCTGAACCCGGAGGCGCAGGAGTCCTGCGCCGTCCGGCTCCTGCGAGCCCCGTCGGGGTGATTCCTCCCCTCGCAGGGGAGGGGAGGGGAGGCGGGGGCGGCGGAGCGGCATGACGATCCCGCGGGCGGGCCGCCTGTGAGTCTCATCGGGTTCCGCTCCGGCCGCGTGTCGCCGAAGAGGCGCGGAGCGCGCGCGCCTAGTCTGGTCGCGACCACTACCCCGGACTGGATGGCCCAATGATTCGATTCGACGATGTCACCATGGTGTACACGCCGGGCGCCAAACCCGCGCTCGATCACGTGTCGCTCGAAGTTGAACGAGGGGAGTTCGTCTTCCTCGTCGGCAAATCCGGCTCGGGGAAATCGACCTTCCTTCAGCTCGTCATGCGCGAGCTGAAGACGACTTCGGGGCACGTCTGGGTCCTCGGTCAGGACGTCGCGCGCCTGTCGAACTGGGCGGTGCCGAAGCTGCGCAGGCAGATCGGAACGGTCTTCCAGGACTTCCGCCTCCTCCCGTCCAAGACGGTCTACGAGAACGTCGCCCTCGCGATGCAGGTCATCGGCAAGCCGAAGCACGCGATTCGCTCCGCTGTCCCCGAGGCCCTCGAACTCGTCGACCTCGCGGGCAAGGAGAAGCGACTGCCTCACGAGCTGTCCGGCGGTGAGGAGCAGCGCGTGGCGATTGCGCGCGCGATGGTCAACCGGCCCGAGCTCCTGCTCGCCGACGAGCCGACGGGCAACCTCGACCCGGATACCTCGCTCGGCATCATGAGGCTCCTCGACCGGATCAACCGGACCGGGACGACCGTCGTCATGGCGACGCACGATGCCGACATCGTGAACCAGATGCGCAAGCGCGTCATCGAGCTCCAGGGCGGCCAGATCGTGCGCGATCAGTCGCGCGGCGTCTACGGATCGGCGAGGTGATCCGATGAAGCTCCGTTTCATTCTCTCCGAGGTCGGCAAGGGCCTGTCCCGCAATCGGGCGATGTCCGTCGCCGTCGTCCTCGTGACCTTCGTCTCCCTCCTCTTCGTGGGCGTGGCCGGCCTGTCTCAGATGCAGGTCATGCGCATGAAGTCCCAGTGGTACGACAAGATCGAAGTGTCGATCTACATGTGCGCCATCGACGACGGAACGCCCTCGTGCAACGGTGAAGAGGCGAGCGAAGAGCAGATCGCGGCCGTGAGGGAGAAGCTGAACTCATCGGCGATGACGGCCTACGTCAAGAACGTCTACGAGGAATCGAAGGAAGAGGCGTACGCGAACTTCCAGAAGCTCTACGGCGACTCGACGATCGGCCAGTGGACCAGCGCCGACATGATGCAGGTCTCCTTCAGGGTCAAGCTCGTCGACCCCGAGCAGTACTCGATCATCAAAGAGGAGTTCTCCGGCGTTCCGGGAGTCTCCGAGGTCAAGGACCAGCGCGAGATCATCGAGCCCCTGTTCCGGGTGATCGACGCGGCCAGGATGCTCGCCCTCGGCCTCGGCGCGGTGATGATCATCGCCGCGGTCCTCCTGATCTCGACGACGATCCGCCTGTCCGCCATGAGCCGCGAGCAGGAGACCCAGATCATGCGCTACGTCGGCGCCTCCAACCTGTTCATCCAGGCCCCCTTCATGATCGAGGGCGCCCTCGCCGCCGTCACCGGGGCGCTGCTGTCGGTCGGTGCGCTGTTCGCAGGCGTCCACTTCCTGGTTCAGGGGTGGCTCGCCCCGGCGTTCAAGTGGACGAGCTTCGTCGGCCTGACCGAGGTCGGCATCATGACGCCGATCCTCATCCTCGCAGCCGTCCTCCTCGCCCTCGTCGCCTCCGCCTGGTCGCTCGCCAAGTACACGAAGGTCTGATGAACGTGGCTCTTCATCCGCACAGTCGATTCCTCAGGGGCCGCGCGCTGGCAGCCGCCGCGGTGGTCGCCCTCACGGCGCTGGTCACGACGGTGACGCCGTCCGCGGCGGACGACCGTGACGATGTCGAGCGCCAGCGTGACGCCGCGTCGAACCAGGTCGATCAGCTCTCGGCCGACCTGGAGGGGATCGACTCCGAGCTCGCCGCGATCTACGTGGATCTGCAAACGGCGAACGAGCGCATTCCCGAGGCCGAGAAGCAGCTGGAGGACGCCCGGAAACGGCGCGACACGGCGAACCGTGAACACGAGGTCGCCATCGGCCAGCTCAGTGCGGCGCAGGCCGAGAAGGACCGGCTCGTCGAGTCCTCGCAGGCCGCTCAGGCGAAGGAGGAGCTCGCCAACGAGGCGATCGGCCAGTTGGCCCGTCAGATGTACCGGAACGGCTCGGATTCACCGGCCGTCGTCG
Organism: Schaalia sp.; assembly: GCF_050312375.1. Taxonomy (NCBI): domain Bacteria; kingdom Bacillati; phylum Actinomycetota; class Actinomycetes; order Actinomycetales; family Actinomycetaceae; genus Schaalia; species Schaalia sp. The sequence goes on along the minus strand of NZ_JBNOYB010000024.1, from coordinate 101,155 downwards.
CATTCACCAAGTCGGGTACGGAGAACATCGGTCAGCGGGCGGCGGCGGCCGATGCGATGGCCCGCTCCCAATCCCAGGCGATCGCGGCCGCGATCGACGTGAGGACCCGTCAGCGCACTCAGGAGAGCAGGCAGACGTCCATCACTGATCGCATCAGCGCCCTCGAGAAGACGGCGGCCGATGCGCTCGCAGCCGCGCAGAAGGCGGAGAGTGACGCGCAAGCGGGACTCGCCGCTCTTGAGAAGGCCAAGAGCGACGCGGAGACCAAGCAGGCCGCCTGGGATGCCCGGAAGTCGGAAGCGGCGGATCAGCTGAGGAAGGCGCAGGACGACTACAAGGCCCTCAACGATCGTCTCGCGGCGATCGATGCCGCAGCGGCGGCCCAGGGCGCGGTGCCGCAGAGCTCGGCCAGCGGTCTCACCTTCCCCCTGCGGATCCCGATGCTCATGACCTCCCCGTACGGCATGCGCCTGCATCCCGTCGTGGGGATCTGGGTCCTTCACGACGGCACGGACTTCGCGGCCTCTTGCGGCACCCCGCTTTATTCCTCGGCGCCCGGATACGTGAGCGACGCGGGATGGATCGAGGGCGGCGGCAATACCATCTCCATCAACCACGGGACGATCGGCGGCGCCCAGCTCTCGACGACCTACATGCACCTGCAGGCGCCGGCCTCCGTTTCCGTCGGCCAGTACGTCGACACGAACACGGTCATCGGCTACGTCGGCACGACCGGGTATTCGACGGGATGCCACCTGCACTTCACGGTGCGCGTCAACGGAGGGACCGTCGATCCGATGGGCTACCTGTGACCGCAAGCGTTAATATTGTCCTTCTGTTGCGCGGGGCTCCGCCCTCGGCAACCTGAGGCCGGAGGAAAGGGGGTGCGCTGTGCCCAAGGAATGGAAGAAGCCCAAGCCGACTGAGGGCGAGCGTCGCAAGGCGGCTTCCGATGCGAAGAAGACGATCGCGCGCAACAAGAAGGCGCGCCACGACTACCTCATCGAGGACACCTGGGAGGCCGGACTGGTCCTGACGGGGACCGAGGTGAAGGCCCTGCGGATGGGGCGCGCCTCGCTGGTCGATTCCTGGGTCGAGGCGAAGAACGGCGAGGCCTGGCTCTACGGCGCGAACATCCCCATGTACGCCCAGGGCTCGTGGACGAATCACGCGCCGACCCGTAAGCGCAAGCTCCTGCTCCATCGCTCGGAGATCCTGCGGATCGAGCAGAAGGTCCAGGCCAAGGGGTACACGGTCGTCCCGCTCGAGCTCTATTTCATCGGAGGCCGCGCGAAGGTCGAGATCGCCCTGGCGAAGGGCAAGCAGGAGTTCGACAAGCGTCATGCGCTTCGCGAGAAGCAGGACAAGCGCGAAGCCGAACGTGCGATGAGCCGCTACGTGAAGCGTCCGCAGCGCTGAATCGGAGGACGTCGTGGGAGTGATCGAATACGAACCGCACGAGGGCCTCTTCGCCAAGCTCCGGCGTTTTTTCAGCGGTGGGACGGCGGATGCGCCCCTGAGCGGTGAGGGCGTGGCAGCGGGCGCTCCTGCGGGCAGTGCCGAAGGCCGTGACGAGTCCTTCGGCCGGAACGGGACGCGACGCGTGTCCTCGGGATCGACGACGTGGAGCGCCCCGCCCCTCTCGCAGGAGGAACGGGCCCTGGTCGCCAAGGGGAACCGCCCCCGCGCCTCGGCCCTGTACCGGGACCGCACGGGAGTGGCCGATTGGCAGGCCGTCCGGGTCGTCGAGGCGCAGGCCCGGTGGTTCGAGGACATGGCCGGTCAGGAGGAGCCTGCCTCGGCGCCGGATTCGCACTCGCCTGCGCCATCCGCGCTGAATCCTCCGGCCTGCCTTCCGGGCCTCAATGAGGAGGAGATCCGGCTCATCGATTCGGGAAGGGTGATCGGAGCGGTCGCCTCTTTCCGTCGGCGGACCGGCTGCTCCTTGGTCGATGCGAAGGCGGCCATCGACTCGTATCGAGGCGTGTGAAGCCCCGAATCCCCGGATTCTCCGCGGCGCTCCTCTTGCGCGCTTCGCCGAGGAAGGGCTATCCTGATGCGTCCGGACGGCTTCGGCCGACCGGGAGAGTTGATGAACTCAATAGGGGATGATCGGTTTCGACGGCGGTCGTCGATCGAGGGGAAGCGGGCCGAGAACGCGCGCTCAACTCGCAAACGCTGCGTGCAAACCAATAGGTGCCGAACAGAACCGCACCGACTACGTTCTCGCCGCCTGATTGCCGCGTGAACCTTTAGTCCGTCAGCCCGGGTGGTGCCCTCAGCCCGGTGTCTGGCGTCGTTCAGGGGGCCACTGGGTGCGGGCCATGTCGGTGGGTCCGCTCCGACACTCAATCGACTGAGCCCATCCAGCAGCAGGCCTGCATGACGTTGGGGGCTGAGAAATAATCAGCAGGATGCGCCCGGAGAAGACCTCGGGGTCGGCCGTCGGACGGGGGTTCGATTCCCCCCATCTCCACCAATCCGCATGATTCCAACGAAAAACCCTCCTCGGAGGGGGCGCGTGGAACAAACGTGGAACACTGAAACGGGCTCGGGTCCATTCGGCACTTCTTGAGAGGTGACGACATGAGCCCTGAGCCCGTCCTCATTCCCCTGTCCTGCCTGGGGCACAGTCACGCCGATTCCCGACGCCAGTCTCCGTGACTGTCGGGAGCTGTTCCGACTCCAAGGGCGGCACGGTAGAGCTCGTCCTCGGTCAAGTCCTGTGTGGTGGTGTCACTTGCTTAGGCGGTGTGGGGGAGTTGGGGTCTGGTGTTGTCGTGCTGGTCGGTGAGGATGTGGGTGAGTGTGCGCATGGAGGTGTCGGAGAAATAGCTGCGTTCACCGTATTGCCATTCCTCGTGCTGTTCGAGGAGGACTGCGCCGATAAGGCGGTTTGCGGACTGACGGTCGGGGAAGATCTGGACGACGTCGGCGCGGCGCTTGATTTCGCGGTTGAGCCGCTCGATGGGGGTGTTGGACCAGACCTTTTGCCAGTGCTCTCGCGGGAGGGTCGCGAAGGCGGTGAGGTCGGCCTGGGCGTCGATGCGCATCTGGGCGATCTGGGGGAAGGAAAGGGCCAGGGAGTCGGTGACCGCCCGGTATTGGGCGGTGACGGCCCTTGTGCGTGGTCTGAGCGAAGGTCGTGGAGATCAGGGCGTTCACGGGCTTGGAGTGGGCTGATCCGAGACGCTGGGTGACGTTGCGCGAGAAGTGGACGCGGCAGCGCTGCCAGGCCGCTCCCGGCAGGATCGCCTTGAGGCCGGCATGGGCATCGCTGGTGACCATGGCGAGCCCAGAGGGTCGTGGCTGGTGGCGACCCTTGGGCCCTGTCGCGTAGGGAGCCAAGGAAGATGGTCCAAAAGTCGGTGGTCTCGGCGTCCCCCAGGCTGATCCCGAGGATCTCGCGGCGCCCCTCGCCCGAGACGGCAGTGGCGACCACGAGCGCTTGGGAGACGAGTCGGCCTCGCCCCCTGACGTCGAGGTAGGTGGCGTCCAGGAACAGGTAGGGGAACCAGGTGTGGTCGAGGCGGCGTGTCAGGAAGTGGGCGACGGCCTCGTCGATCTCGGTGCAGATCCGCGACACGGTCGAACGGCTAATGCCTGTCTCGTTGCCCAGGGCGCGCACCAGCTTGTCGACTTTACGGGTGGCACGCCGTCGATCCAGGCCTGGCAAATCACCACGTACAGGGCCTTGTCGACCCTCCTGCGAGGAGACAGTAGAGAAGGGGGGAAGAACGATCCTTCCCTCAACTTGGGGATCGCCAGTTCCACCTCGCCAGCCAGCGTCGCCAGCGTCTTGGGGCGCGTCCCGTTACGCCGGGTCGCGCGCTCGGGGATCCGCTCGTGCGGGGCCGCACCGATCCTCGCGGTCGCTTCGGCGTTGGTCAGGTCCTGCAGTCCCGCCTGCAGCATCCGTCAGAACACGCCCGAGTGGGCAAGGCCGGGATCGGTCAGGACTTCCTGGATCAACGCGAACAAGGCAGACTGGTTATGGGTCATCGTGGGATCACTTCTTTGCTTCTTGCCGGAAACAACAGGGGCCTCCCACAATGGCCCCTCTTCACATCACCGACGACGAACCACCAGCGGGAAGTGACACCACGCTAAGAGACACACCCTCGTCCTCAGCCGATGCGTCGAGCGTATCGAAAGACGGCTATCGGTGTCCGCGTCATGATCGCCTCCGTGGCGTGGGTTGTGTGCGCCAGCTACAGCTTGTGGTGACTTCTATGGGAGACATCGTTCATCGGCGCCATCTTCGACTCTGTTGATCCTCCCAGGGGTGAACGGGAAGTCGGCAGTCTGGGGAAACTGCTGACTTTCAGGCGCGGTCTGGTCGACGATCGCCGACCAGAATGCCGCATCGATCGAGAAATAGCACTAGCGATGCGTTAATTGTGTATAGACAGGTGTTGAAGCTCTCCATCAGGATTGCGTCATTAACGCTGATGATTGATGTTCGTCCTTTGGGGGTCTCTTCGGCGTTTGTGTGATCAGAACCCAGGCATAGGGACCAGCTCATTCCATGCTCATAGCCGGACAGGAAGCGCCATTGGGCCCGAATGAGGGTGGTAATGGAAGGCTGATATGACAGCCAGGCGAGGTTTTCGATCTCCTTGGTTAGCTTGCATGATTTCCTGTCGATCGGAGTGGTCTTTTTCGTCCCGCCTCCTCTATTAGATGTGATCGGTCCCTTGTTGTCCAGCCCAGCATAGGAACATCCAAGGCTTTCGGCTTCAGTTTTAAATACCTCGTTTAATCTTGCAACATCTTCTGTTTGGCAATCTTGCGCCTCTCGTAGTTTCGACAGATCTTCGGTGAATTGAAGTCGATTTTTGATATCTTTGATCTCCATCCAAAGGCCGCGTTTCCTCCGCGTCGCGGAGCTGGGAGGATCGAGTAGCCAAATTGACCAAAGAGACGACTCGAGTGCCGGGCGCAGTAGGGTGTATGGCGTGGTGATACCGATGGGGCCTTCGGTCAGCATCCTGTAGCACTCTGAAAGATGATCATGTGCAACGGCGATGTGTCGAAATGCTGCGTAGTACGTTCGGTGTCCACTGGGATTAGATTCGTCTTCTTCGCGGGCGCTCTCCGGTTTCCATGGCGGCTGCTGTTCGGCAAGTTCGTTGATTCGCTGATGAAGATCTTGGATTTGCTGGTAGAGCTTCTGCTGCTGGCTGTCCATGTGTTCATGTTAGAGAGTGTGAACAGAAGAGTCTGCTGCGGATTTAGGTGGCAGTGGTTACGCGGCTTGATGGGCTGCTGTAGTCATGATCTTCTCGTATTCGGTGGGGGTCAAGTGTCCGAGGTGGTTTTGCCTGTGGCGTCGGTGGTAGGTGCGTTCAATCCAGGTGACGATCGCGATGCGTAGTTCTTTGCAGATGGTCCACTGGCGGCGGGCTGGGACACTCTTCTGCAGGAGGCTGAAGGAGGATTCCATCGCCGCGTTGTTACCGGCAGCGCCGACTCTGCCCATGGATCCAACCATGTGGTGACGGATGATCGCGTGCTGCAATTTCCTTGATCGAAACTGGCTGCCCCTGCCAGAATGCGGCACGCAGCCATCAACCGTCTGCCCTTCGATACGGCGTCGCGCAACATCATTGTCCAGAGCGTGAACCGCCAGACGGGCCCTTCATGCGCGAGTCGATCGAGTAGCCGACGATCCGGTTGGAGTACACGTCTTTGATGGCGCACAGGTAGACCTTGCCTTCGCCGGTGGAGTGCTTGGAGATGTCTGTGAGCCCCAATTGGTTGGGAGCGTCGGCCGTGAACTGGTGTCGCACGAGGTCGTCGTGAACGGGTGATCCGGAGCGTTTGTGCCTGCCTCGGGTGGGTTGGCCGAATAGCGATCACCACTGGTTCGTATGACAGATCCGCCACGCGCCCCGCGTGGCCATTACTTGCCCCGCGGCGCGCGCCTCGTCGGCCAGGAATCGGTAGCCGAACTCTGGATCGTCGCGATGGGCGTCGAACAAGGCGTTCGCTCGATGGGCCTGGATCCACTCCCTGCGCGTCACGGGTTCGGCGAGCCAACGGTAGTAGGGCTGGCGGGCGAGCTTGAGTACCCGGCCCGTCACCGCCACGGGAATCCCATCAGCGGCGAGCTCGCTCACGAGCGGGTAGAGCCTTTCCCGGCAGGTTTGCCTGGGACAAATTACGCGGCAGCTCGGCGCAGTGCCTCGACTTCTTGTTTCAGCAGGCGATTACGACGCCGCAGTTGATGAAGCTCAGCCAGTTCGGCACTGCTCGCACCGGGCCGCTCGCCGGCATCGATACGGTCTTGACGCAACCACTTGGTCAAGGTCGTCGGGTGGATACCGAAGTCCTTGGCGACCCGCTCCAGCGTCACCCCGTCCTCACGGCTGTGGGCAACCCGAACAACATCCTCGCGGAACTCCCGCGAGTAGGGCTCAGACACATTGGCACCCTTCCAGCCGACCCCACGGGCCAGCCATCTCAAATGTCACCCAAACCTGCAGCAGACCCGAATGCCCCGGCGACCGCAGCTTCGGGCGAACAGCCCGATCCGCAGCCTGCTGACGACGACCCATCACACACCCCTCTCACGAGGTGTTGCGACAAGCAGTTGAATCCACCGAGCCTACAATGGTCGGAGTTCGACACCTGCGCCTCAGATTCCCCCTGTGGTCCCGGCCAGTTCGCTGGCAGGGACCTTGCCTGTCTGGGCCTGCTATTGGCCGGACCTCGGTCTGCTTCGCTCCTTCAGGAGTCGACGGTCGATATCTCCGTTTCAGCCTGTTCGATTGCTTCCCTTGCTGTAGTCGCGCGGGGCGTTCGTTCCCAGAGTATCGTGGCCAAGTCGTCGATCTGATCGTGGCAGGCGGCATCGGGGAACATCCAGTGGATATCTCGATGGTCGGTTGTTACATCGATGGTCGGTCGAACAACCGCTCCGTGATTGGAGCGAGGCCGTACGTACTGCACCTCGTCCAGCGAGTGAATCGGGCCGAGTTCCCCTCGTCGTAGGAGGTCTCTCGGGTTGGCGGTGATGATTCGTCGATCAGTGACCGCTACGAATGTGCATGATGCGAACTTCTCCATGATGGTATGGGTTCTACCCGGAGCGAGTGCCTCCCATGTCGCATCTACCCGTTTGGCGAGAACTGCTGACACAAGTCTGCCCAGGTAATTAGTTTCAACTTCGTAGGGAAACGCTATGCCGCGAAGTTTCTCGCCATCCTCAAGGAACCATTGAAGTATGCGCAGGTAGGGGTCAAGATCAATGCCCTTGGGTGCGCACACAGTGTCTGGCATGGAGGGAAACTCGACTGCGGGATGAAACACGCGGGTCAGAGGTTCGATAGATTCGAGGAGTTGAGCGCATGTCAGTTTCGATACCCCGGCATCCTTCCGCTTCTTTGTCAGAGGCATAGTTGCCCGTCCGGGAAGCTCGGCGACGATCCGCAGCTCGCGGGCAAGGGACACGGTGAGTTGGGCGATCTCCCGGAGTAACTCTTCGATCTCAGGCGGGGTGTTTCGCGTGATGCGGTCGAAGAGCTGGGCTTCGTTCTCGTCGGTGGCGCTTCGGGTCCGGGCCAGCGCCGCACGAAGCGTCTGGTACTCGACGTGTGTCTTGAGGGAACTGAGCAGCGCATGCGTGTCAAAGACGATGGCCTCGGCGTTCGTTTCTAGATACTGGCGTCTGGCGCGCCCGTCGACTCTCCCGAGTTCCTGAACATGCCCGGCGACATTCTTCCGATAGAACTTCAGCTGCTTACGTATTACTGGGCCGCTTGAGGCGATTGGTTCCCACACTGTGTCCGTGATGACCTCGAGTTCACGGGCCTCGCGGAGTGCCTCATCGACCGACTCTGCGAGACCCTCGAGCTCGGACCATTGTTCGTTGCGGATAGTCTTGAGCGTCTGTGTGGTGAGCGCAATGTTGGTGCGGACGAGGCCCGAAATCTCGCCAATCTGCATCTGGAGCGCGATCATGGAGATGGCTGGCCCTATGGCTGCGATCGCCGTCGCAGCTGTCATCGACGCGGGGATGAAGCGTGCCTGAGCAACCAGCTTGCCGTTTTTGAAGATTGCTCCGAGCTTCGCACCGTCCTTCGCGGCCATCTGCCCGCCACTCTTCAGCAACGCCAGCGTCGCATCGTCGACGCGGAAGAGGCCTTGAGCGCTCGACACAGCCTCTGCAACGTTTCCAACGACAGTGCCTGCGTTGCCCAGCGAACCCAGAGCCGTGGAGAGCTGCGTTCGGTCGAACGACGGGATTAGGTTGAGATCGATGAGTTCAACGCCATTCGGGACTTCGCCGAAAAGGACAGCAACGCCCGGGATCACCTCTACAAGGGTTGTCGACGCTGCGGACTCCAGTTCTCCTGCCACAGCATGCACCTCTTCGGGCCGCACCGAACCAGCGTAGGTGGCTGAGTCAGTCGTGTCGGTCATCCCTGATCCTCTTCTCGTCGAGCGAGTCGGAACTCCTTCCGATGCAGCGACTAGCATAGCTAGCGTCTCTGACAAGGCCTGGATTCGCTCCCTTTACGGTGTCACCAACGTGACGATGAGTAGGCTCCTGCACGTGATCTGGAGTTCGACCCGTGCCCCTTGGTCTCCACCTGTGATGCCCCCTGCGCTCCTCTTGGGACTGCAGGGGCGTTGTGCCGTGTCCGCGTCAGTTGAGCTGCTCGAACTTGTGCGCCCAGGTGGAGCGGATGGGGTTGGCGATCATTGTGCTGAAGCGCTTGTCGGCGATGTCGATGACCTCGCCAACAGCGGTGCGTGCCTCGCAGTTATCGGAGCCCGCCGTGCGCGGCCAGTCCTGGGCGGTGAGCTGGCCGTGGAGGTGCTCGACGCACATGGCGAGCGGGTGCCCGAACGTTGCACGGTTGGCCTCGGACAGGTCGCGTAACTCGGCGGCTTCGGCGTCGTCGTGCTTCCCCAGGGCCGGCGAGGTGGTGGCTAGTAGGAGGTCGACGACATCGGTATAGCCGGCGATGAGTACCTCCTGATCCTCGGGCGAGGCGGCGAGGACCTCGTCCTCGAAGGTCTGGCGCAGCGTCGTCGTGGCGAAGGGGAGGGCCTCCCACACGCGTTCGGTCGGCCAGTGTTGGCGTACAGGTTCGAGAAAGCGCCGACGAGCTCCGCATGGGTCCATGGCGTTGACGTTGTCGAGGCTGAGGGCGCGCCCTGCGAAATGCCCCAGAGTGCCGTCGATGCCATCGGGCGCCGGGGGTGTGGCTCTCTCAAGTGGCAAGCGCTCTCACGAAAGTCCCCGGTCGCCTACGCCACCAGCAGCAGGTGATCTCGTGCGGGGAGCAGTTCGACTCGTACCCCCTTGAGCTTCACTACCTGCCTGCTGGCGTTGATACATTGACGCGCCAGCAGGCAGTTTGTCATGTGCGTGTGCCAATATTGCCCCCGCGCGCGAGAGTTGGGCGGTTTTGTCGATGCGGTGCGCCGCTTCGAACGGTGAGCCAGGCCTCGGCGGAGCCGAGGATATGGGCTCCTATGTGGGCAGGTCGTCACTCTGGGTGTCGGCGATCGCGTCTTCCATCATCCTCGCATCGATCGCACCCCGTTGCCGCACGGCTTGCGTCTCCAGCTCGGTGGTGTCGCAGAGGGTGGTGTGGAGGAGGTTCCAGTCGATTAGGTCCTGCTGCCGGACCAGTTGGGCGAGGACGGTTTGGAAGATCTGCTCGAGTTGCTGATTGCGTAGGACTGGCATCCCGGTCGGGCGTGGGGTGCGGCATCTGTCTCGGGTCTGAATGACGAAATGTCGATTTCAAAGATGACGAACTATAGACTTCTCGCATGACTGACTATCGACCTCGCGTGGTGGACGGCGAGCTGAACCGTCGGATGGCAGCGATGGGGGCTGTGCTCATCGACGGCCCCAAGGCGGTCGGCAAGACGCGCACTGCTGTCGAGGTCTCGGCCTCGGTCTTCAGAATGGATGTTGATGAGGCGGCTCGCGCGGCTCTCGAAGTGGCGCCTGAGCAGCTGTTCTCATCCCCAACTCCGATCGTCTTCGATGAGTGGCAGGAGACCCCGCGTCTGTGGAATCTTGTGCGCCACGCTGTCGACGACCATGACGGGAAAGGCCTTTACGTCCTCACCGGCTCCTCTCGTCCACGCGATGTGGCGCGGGTCCACTCTGGCGCCGGACGGATTGCGCGCCTGCGCATGCGACCGATGTCCTTGTTCGAGACGGGGCATTCCACTGGTGAGGTCAGCCTCCAAGCTCTCCTGGGGGGAGGTGATCCCGTAGGTGCGAGTTCTGGACTGAGCATCGAAGGACTGCTGGAGCGGATTGTGGTCGGTGGGTGGCCGGACCTGCTCGAGACCGACGAGCGAGAGGCCTCAGTGTGGCTGAGAGACTACTTGCGAACGCTCGCCGAGGTTGATGTTCCGGGACTGGGCCCCAGGCGAAACCCCGGCAACATCACACGACTCCTGGCCGCCCTTGGGAGGTCTGCAGCGACTCCGCTGAATCTGAGGTCACTCGCGCAGGACGTCGGTGGGGCCAGGGGGCCGATCGCGGCTGAGACCCTCACGAACTACATGGATGCGCTGGAGCGTCTCATGCTTATTGAGCCTATTCCGGCCTGGCGTCCTCATATGCGGTCTCGGACCCGGCTGCGTGCATCCGCCGTCCATCACTTCGTCGACCCCTCGTTGGGGACGGCCGCCTTGGGAGTCGGGACTCGGCAGCTGCGTCAGGACCTCAATGCTGCGGGCTTGCATTTCGAGTCTCTAGTCATGCGCGACCTGCGGGTCTACGGGCAGTCCTTGGGCGCAACGCTGGCCTCATGGCGCGATTCCCAGACAGGGCATGAAGTCGATGCGGTGCTCGAGCTCCCTGATGGACGATGGGCTGGGATCGAAGTCAAGCTGGGAGAGTCTGCGGCAGATGCTGCTGCGGCTTCACTACTGCGGATGGCCAGCAAAATCGATGGCGAGAGACATGGCGAGGCGGCGGCGCTCATCGTGGTGACAGGGGGTCGCTTCACCTATCGGCGTCCCGATGGCGTCTGTGTCGTCCCCATTACTGCTCTCGGTCCGTGACAGCCGCTTCGAGACACACTGCGCCGAGTGTGATCTTCGCGAAGTCGTGCACACGGCGAGAGACGATGAATCCTGACCTCGACCAGAGTGGATGATGGGCTCGAGAGCATTCCCTTGAACGAGCAACACGTGGTCGCGAGTCGGAACGAGTTCGACACGTGCCCCCTGAACTCCACTGAGTGCCTGCTGGCGTTGATACACTCACGCGCCAGCAGGCATTTTGTCGTTTTCTTGTGACATTTTGGGCCCCGCGCGTGAGAGTTCACGGTTTTCGCGCAAAATCCTGGTCAGAGCGTTTTGATGCGCGTGAGAGTCGCCTGTTTCGCCGAGGTGTTGACTCTGACATCGTGTGAGAGGCCATGCTGGATACATGACCGAGGCCTCCAACCTGATCTCGATCGGGGAGTTCAGCTCACTGACCCGACTGTCGGTACGCATGTTGCGTCACTATGACGCGCACGGCGTCCTAGTACCCGCTGATGTTGACCCGCGGACTGGGTATCGCCGCTACTCCCCGCACCAGTTGCGAGATGCGGCTGATATTCGCAACCTTCGCGATGTTGGGTTTGGTGTCTCTGCTATTTCGGCTCTGCTTGCTGCCCGTGGTACTCCGGCTTGGCTTACTGCGTTGGAGCTCCAGCGCGACTCGCTGGTCGATGAATCGTGGGCGGCTCAGGCTCGGCTGGCGCTCATTACCAGGCTTATTCAAGGAGAATCCAGCATGTCCATCACCCTCGACCGCCGCGTTGTCCCCTCCATGACCATTGTCGCCCTGCGCGACATCATCCCGACCTATGCCGACGAGCACCTGCTCTGGCATCGCATGATGCCCGAGGTGACACGCCAGCAGATCGCTCCGATCGGTCCCCGTGGCGTCATTGAGCATCATGACGAATTCACTGAGCATGACGTCGACGAGGAAGTCTTCCTTCCCATCGCTCCGGGGACGACCGCGGTGGCTCCATTGGCGATCCACGAGTTGCCCGAGCGTGAGTGCTTGGTTGCGCGTGTTGTGGGTCCGTATGAGCAGATTTCGCAGGCCTATGACCGCATGGGCGAGCGGCTCGCAGCTGAGGGGCTCAGTCTGTTGCACGATGGGACGCTCGCTGCGCGCGCCTTCAACCTGTACCTGAACACCCCTGACGAGGTGCCCGCTGAGGAACTGGTGACCGAGGCATACATGCCGTTGGCCTAGTTAGCGACACCATGCGGAGCGCCTTTGACGATGCCAGTCCGCCCCTGAGCTCCGGGATTGGATTGAGATGTGGTCGGCGTCGAGCCGGGCGGCGATCTTGGGGATGGAGCGTCCTTGAAGGAACTCGGCATAGATGCGGCGCAAGATGGCGCCCTTGATTTCGGGGTGTCAAATTCGATCTTGTCGGCCTTGGTCAACAGCGACGTCTTCGGGACGGTGAACTTGGCCCCAATACAGCCAGAGGTACTGGTGCTTCCCGTTGGAGCGGGCGGCACGGAACCCGATCGCGACGGGCGCCGCCGTCCTCGGAGGCAGACACCAGCACCCCGTTGCTGTCGACCCGGGCGCCGATCAGCGCGGCGGCAGCCGTCGGCCCCAGATCGTCGATGCCAAAGGTGAGGGTGCCGGAGGCGAACTCCTTGATCAGCTCCGATGCGCGGTCATCGGTATACAGGGTGACTTCGGCAAGCTCAACCTCCAGCTCGGCAGAGATTTCCTTGGCCGGCTGTACTGGCGTGCCGTAGGTTTCGGCCCCGATGTCGGGGGTCTTCGGTAATGGTGGCGTAGTACGGCTCGTCCAAGCCGATCGTGGCCATGGTGGGTGTCCTTTCAACGGTGAGGGTGTCTGAGCTCTCGGGCGGGGGATGGCGAATAGGGTGGTAGGTGACAGTGTGTGAGCGAGGAGGCTCGGCATGGGTGTAGATCTGACCCCGACGATCGATGAGTTCCGTCCCGTGGTGTTGCGAGTGTTGGCCGACGGCCAGATCCACCGCGTGCGCGATATCTGTGAACTGGTCGCCAACCACATGGGGTTGAGCGCTGAGGTTCGGGCCGAGATGATCACCTCGGGACAACTGAGGTATGTGAACCGGATCAACTGGGCCTGCTCTGCCCTCACCCACGCCGGGTTGCTGGATCGCCCGTCGCGCGGCAACTACCGCATCACTGCTGACGGCCGCAGTGTGGATGCGCGGTCGTTGACGAGTTACTCCGAGCAGGACATGCTGGAGTGGCGGGCGTGGCAGGCATACCAGGACGAGATCGCCGCCCGGAAAACCTCAGGTGGCCAACCAGCGGTGCAAGCGGTGACGCCAGCAACGGTGGGGAATCCGGTGGAGTTGATGGAGGGCGCGGAAGCCTTGTTCAACGCCCAGATCGAGACTGAGCTGCGGAGCAAACTGCAAGAGTCGTCGCCGGAGTTCTTCGAGAAAGCCGTCATCGACTTGCTGTGGGCGATGGGCTACGGCGGTGACTACGGCGAGAAGCAGCATGTGGGCCGCTCTGGTGATGGCGGTATCGACGGCATCATCCGCCAAGACACTCTCGGGCTGAGCAATGTCTACATTCAAGCCAAGCGTTATGCCGACACCAACAAGGTCGGCGATCCCGAGATCCGCAACTTCATGGGCTCGCTGATGACCAAGGGAGCCCTAAAGGGCGTGTTCATCACCACCTCCGACTTCCAGCCCGCCGCAGTAGCGAGCGCGAAGTCGTTCTCCAACGTCAAGATCGTACTAATCAACGGCATCCAACTGACCTCTCTCATGCTGCGCTACGGCGTCGGAGTCCACAAAACCCGCACCTTCACCCTGTACGAAATCGACGAGGACTACTTCGAGTCCGACCTGGCTTAGGCCTCGTGTAGGTGCCTCCCCCAAGCGAGCCGAGGCGTTCGAAAGGTTTGCGGTGGGTGGACACCATCAGGCATACTGGTACAAGATTTGGTACCAGTGTGGAGGGGGTTGGTTATGGCTGTCACTGCCACGGAGGCGCGCAAGAACTTGTTTCCGTTGATTCAGCGGGTCAACGAGGATCGCGCGCCAGTTGAGATCACCTCACGCAATGGCGACGCGGTGCTGCTCTCGCGGGCGGACTATGATGCGTTGGAGGAGACGGCACATCTGCTGCGGGTGCCCGCCAATGCCAAGCATCTGCTGGAGAGCTTGGAGCAGGCCCGTGCGGGCAAGCGCGAACAGCACGATCTGGTGCGATGAGACTGGTCTTCACGCCCAACGGCTGGCGCGATTACACCTACTGGCTTGCCGCTGACCGGCAGGTCCTCAAGCGCATCAACCGGTTGATCGACGAGGCTCTTCGTGATCCGACTGCAGGTATCGGCAAGCCTGAACCCTTGCGACATATGCTGTCCGGGACATGGTCGCGTCGCATCACCGAAGAGCACCGGCTTGTCTATCTCGTCGATGACGATGACCTTGTGGTCCTGCAGGCTCGATTCCACTACGAGTGAGGGTGTGATGTCCCAGGGCGTTGTTCCGGCAATGTCCTGGGACTTCTTTCATGTTTGGGGTGTTGGCGTCTCCTGGTGAGACGTCCGGTCGGTGAGCGGCGCGCCCGCCCGATATCGGTCGCCCCGCCGCTTGGAGGAAGTGCAGCTGGCCGAGCGCACGGCCGGGCCCAGACGAGGTCGACAAGACGAGTGCCCAGCCGGCCACCTGGCACAGCCCCCGCCCTCACGGGCGCGCCCCGGTGACGAGACTCACCACCCCCGAGGCCCTCTCCTCTCAGTATCACGCCACCCAAGCGACAATCGCATGAGCACCGAGCCCCCACTCACTGCACCCGGAACGATCCATTGGCGATGGTCCGGACGAGGGCGGCCCTTCGCCTCGACAGGCGGCCGGGGTGCGCCCGTCCCCAGGAAACTTGGGGGGCGAAATGTGATGGCAAAGCATTCAGGGTATTGCGTAAATGTGAAAACTTTGGACTAGAATCAATCACATGTCAACGGTGACATGCGCTAGAGAGCGATTCTCGTGCCAGCCGAGTCGCTGGGCGATTGAGTACTCCGCGCCATCGAGGAACCTCGGCGGAACGATCCATAGAAGGAACGGTGTTTTGCCTGATCACGGTTCCGGCATCGGTCGCTCTCTGAGTTACTACCCTCACGCAGAATTGGAGAAAGCATAAGGATGCGCCCGAGCAACTGGAGAGCCGCGACAGCGGCGTGCGCGATTCTCATGCTCGTCGGTTTGACGCCGGCCGGGCATGCCGCACCCACCTACACCTATACGCCGATCGATCCGAGCCGCATGGTCGCGGTGGCGACTGACTCGATCGAGACCACGGGCGAGGGCGCCAATGGAGCCCTCGAATTGGTGCTCGATGGGAATACCGACACGTATTGGCACACGAAGTGGCAGGGCGGGTCTGATCCGCTTCCGCACTGGTTCGTCATCGATCTCGGGCAGAAGGAAGAGGCGCTCGGCCGCGTCACGCTCACCCCCCGCCAGTCCTCCAACGGCTCGGGCCGCGTGGGGGAGTACGCGGTTGAGGTGTCGACCGATCCGAACTGCCAGGTCGCTGAGAATGCTGCGGCTGCGCAGTTCACTCAGGTGGCGAGCGGTTCCGTTCCCGCCGCGCCCGAGAACGGGAAACTCGCCCCGGTGGTGATTGATTTCGATGAGCCCGCGCCCGCCCAGTGCGTGCGCGTCACCTACAAGTCCTCCTGGGGCGGCAACGATGCGCCGGAGCAGGTGGCGACCCTCGCCGAGTTCGGGGCCTCATCCGCGAGCGAGGCGGAGGATCCTGGCGCGGATCCCTCGAATCCCGACGATCCGAATACCGGGGATCCGGGTGAGGGCCCGAGTATCGTCGTGCCGGAGGGCGCTGTGGAGATCACCGATGGTGAGCTCACTGTGCGAACGCATCCGGGCTTCCCCCAGATCGTCGATTACCGCTACGACGGCAAGCAGCTCGCCGGTCAGTTCGGTGATCCGCTTTCCGAGATCACGATTTCCGACCGGTCTTACAAGGTGACGGTCGGTGAGCCGGCGGTGTCTGCCGACCGCTCCTCCGTCACCTATCCGATGACGGTCCCCGGCCTCGAAGGCGTCACCCTCAACGCGATCCTTTCGGTGAAGGACGGTGCTCTCACCTACGAGCTTGCGGATATCACCGATCCCGAGGCGCAAGTCGGTACTATCGGCATCCCCGGGCTCAGTCTCGTTTCGGTCGTCGGAACGGATCCTGCGGCCCAGATTCTCGGCGCTGAGATCTCGGTGAACCGTGCGGTGTCCGGCGACCGCCTCGTCAATGTCGCGAATTCCGTGCTCAGACCCTCTCGGGCGTACGCGGTAACGGCATCGAACTCCGAGCTTGCGGCCGGCTTCGACACCAACGCAATCGGTTCTGACAGCACTGCGCTCGCCGCCACGAATTCGCGTTTCATCTACGCCAGCTCGAAGGTCCGCGGAGTCAACGTCGGCAGCGTCTCCCCGGGGACGTGGGTCCACCGTGCGGAGGAAGTCGCGAGCTATGACACGGGTTCTGGCATCGGTGTCGACCCGAATCCAATGGTCAAGGTGAAAGTCGTAGCGGATGCCAATGGAGATGCGAAGGTCGACTGGCAGGACGGGGCCACCGCCGCGCGCGAAATCCTCTCAGTCGCCAACGGCCGCGAAGACGTGAAGAACTACGTCATCATGCGCATCCCCTTCAACATCGTCTCCCAGGCGACGCACCCCTTCCTGCGCACCCTTGACGATACGAAGCGCATCTCCCTCGCCACCGACAACCTCGGCCAGGAGGTGCTCCTCAAGGGCTATCAGGCCGAAGGGCATGATTCCGCCCAGGGCGATTACGGCGGCAACTACAACGAGCGGGCCGGCGGCCTAGAGGACATGAAGACCCTCGTCTCCGAGGGCGGGAAGTGGAACGCCACTTTCGGCATCCACGTCAATGCGACCGAGTCCTACTCCGAGGCGAATTGTTTCGCGGACGCCGAGAACATGGACGTCAACGGCGTGGCTGCGCCCTGCGAGGTCGATCTTCCGCCGGGCAAGGCCTGGGGCTGGATGAACCAGGCCTATTACATGAATGAGCGGAAGGATCTCGCCTCGGGCAACGTCCTCAAGCGCCTTGACCAGCTGCGCGCGGATTTCCCCGCCGATTCGAACATGAACTGGCTCTATTGGGACGTCTACTACAAGCACGGCTGGCAGGCCCAGCGCTTCGGTCAGGAGATGCGCGACAGGGGATGGCGTCTGGGTTCGGAATGGGCGTACTCCATGCCGCAGTTCTCGTCTTGGTCCCATTGGGCGAACGATGAGGCCTATGGCGGCACGAATATGAAGGGCATCAACTCTCAGCTCATCCGTTACATCGAGAACTCCTACCGCGACACCTTCAACCCTGATCCGATGCTCGGCAATACCAATGTCATCGAGTTCGAAGGGTGGACCGGTCACACCGACTACAACGCCTTCATCACGAATGTGTGGCAGCGCAACCTCCCGGCGAAGTTCCTCCAGCAATCGGATATCCGCACCTGGGAGAAGGGCCGCATCACTTTCAAGAACGGCACCGAGGTCGTCTCGGCCCAGTCGTCCATTTCAGGTGCGGAAGTCCCTGTTCAACGGACCATTACCTACGACGGTTCCACGGTGTTCAAGCCCGGCGGCTCCTACCTCCTTCCCTGGAAGGACGGGGGGAGCGACCGCTTGTACTACTGGAACCCCACGAACGCTCCACAGAGTTGGGAGCTCACCGATTCCTTCAAGGGGCAGGCCTCTCTCACGCTGTTCAAACTCACCGATACCGGCCGTGAGAAGGTTGCCGACCTCGGCGTGAGCGGCGGTTCGGTGAACATCCCGGCGACCGAGGCCGACACCGCGTACGTGCTGTACCCGACGAGCGCGGTCCCCGTGCCCAAGACCCCGAATTGGGGCCAGGGATCGGGTATCGAGGACCCCGGATTCTTCTCTGAGACCCTCGATGCGTACACGACGAGCGGTGCGGTGACGATCGAGCAGTCGAAGGTCAACAACTCCTTCGCGCAGCTCGGTGCGGGTGAGTCGTCCTTGGCTCAGACGATCACCGTCGAGCCCGGCACCTACTCCGCATGGGCCTGGGTGGAGATCGAACCCGGGAAGACGCGGACGGTGAAGGTATCCGTGTCCGGCGAGGGCGTGAGCGCGCCTCCCGCCCAAAAGGGCGGGAACGGTGAAGCGGTGACGACCATCCATTCGTCCAGCGCGCTCAATGCGACGGCATCGGATGAGAAGCTGGGCACCTACTTCCAGCGCGTCCCCGTCCATTTCACCACGAGCGGGACTTCGGTGACCTTGAAGGTCGCGGCCGACGAGGGCGACGCCCGCGTGGGGATCGATGATCTGCGAATCGTCGATCGTCCGACGCCGGAGAAGGAAGGCGCCGTGGGCGGCACCGTCGTCTTCGAGGATTTTGAGAACGTCGATACCGGCTACTACCCCTTCGTCACCGGCAAAGCGAACGCGGGCGGCGATGCGCGCACGCAGCTCGCGAAGCTGCACGCGCCCTTCTCCCAGTCCGGGTGGTACGGCATCGTCGACGACAGCCGTCAGGGGCTGAAGGGCCAGAAGTACCTGGACAACGTGTTGGACGGCCAGTGGTCCCTCCTCGCGCACCAGGAGAACGGCGGTCGTATTCTGCGCACCACGGAGGCGACGCTGCCCCTCGAGTACGGTCACAGCTACGAGATCAGCTTCGATTACCAGGCCGGTTTCGACGGCAGTTACAAGCTCGAGCTCGGGCATGACGTGGCAAGCGGTGCGGGCTGGGAAGAGGCAGTCGATCAGACCTGGGATGTTCCCAAGGCCCGCGGGACCGGGTGGACCGACGGCGTCGAGACGGGCGAGGGCACGGCGACCTTCGTGAAGAACTTCGCTGTGATGACGAGTGCTCCTGCATTCATCGGAGTGCGGATGACCGCTTCGCATTCGCAGGACGATCTCGTGATCGACAACTTCCGGGTGGTCGATCTGGGGATCCGTCCGGTTGTGTCGATCTCGGGAACCGCGCTGCCCGTCGGCGACTCGGACACGGCCGCAATGGACGTGACGACGACCGTCAGGCTCGCCGAGGGCGTCGTGACGGGTGTGAAGCATTCGCTCCAGGTGCCCGAAGGCTGGGCTGCGGAACTGGTCGCCGCCCCCGGTGACCGGGTGAGCGGGTCCGAGGAGGGCTCTCTCGATTCGCTTGCGACATGGAGGCTCACCATGCCGACTGGCGCCGATCCGGCTGATGTCGTCTTCACCGCGAGCTGGACGGACGCTGAGGGCAAGGCGGCGGAGGACTCCGACACCCTGCGAGTCGCCCCTTCCGCATTCCCCGAGCGCGACCTCTTCACCGGGCATGACGAACTTGAAGTCGTCGGCGTCTCCTCGGAGCAGACCTCGCTGGAACCGGCCCCGAGCGGCTTCGCGGATGCCGCCATTGATGATGATCCGTCGACCTACTGGCACAGCAAATGGTCCGACGGAGAGGACCCCTACCCGCACGAGATCGTCATCAAGGTGATCCCCTGCGCGCAGAACGGCTGCACGATCAACGGGCTGGAATTCACGCAGCGCCAGAACGCCGATAACGGCCGTGTCGGCGGGTACGAGGTCTTCGTGTCCGAGGACGGCAAGACCTGGGGCGACTCAGTCGCGAGCGGAGAGTTTACCGGTGACCTCGCACCTCAGTTCGTCGCCTTCAACGCGGTGGAGGGCAGGTACGTCAGGCTCGTCGAGACGAGTCCGCTCTCTGCGGGTAAGAATTTCGGCGGCGCCGCCGAGATCCGCATCAGCGGGAAGACGCTGGCTTCCGCCGAGCCGGTGAGGGTTGACGAGGTAGTGGCGCCGCAGGCCACTGATCCGGCGAGCTGCACGGTCAAGCCCTTCGTGACGATTCCATCCACTGAGGGCGTGATCTATCGGATCAACGGCAAGGCGGTGAGTGCTGGGGGTTTCACCTACGAGTACGGCGGGACGGTGACGGTGACCGCTGAAGCCGCCGAGGGCTTCGCGATCGCGGATGGCCTGGAGGCCGAATGGACCTTCAGCGCGCCGAAACCGGGGGATTGCGCGTCACCCGGTGGTGATGCGCCCGGTGGCGGCGACGAGCCCGGCGCGGGGGATCAACCGGGTGCAGGCGCTCAAGCGTCGGTGACGCCCTCGAAGACCGCTCCGGGTGCGCGTGAGTCCGGCCTTGCCCGCACTGGCGCCGCTGTGAGCGCGGCTGTCCTGTCGGCGGCGGCGCTCGCCGGGGCAGGCGGAGTCCTCGCCCTTCGTCGTCGGAAGGCGGTGAAGCGCTGAAACCCCTCGGCGCGGGTGTACGTGAGTCGATGCGCTCCGTATGAGCCCGGGCCGCATGGACGCTCCCCGGGGCGGCGACGTCGTCGCCCCGGGGTTCGCGTATTCGGCGCCTTCCGGTTGTTGAGAGGACCGTCCTGGGCGCATTCGCCCGGCCCTTCGAGCGGCATCCGGGAAGGGGACGAAGAGGGCGGACGGCTATCATGAACGGCATGAGTGACCTCCGCTTCTCCGAAATAACTCCCGAGGAACTCGATGCGCTCAGCCTCGGGACGCCGCATTCCTCGTTCATCCAGAGCGCGGCCATGGCGAGGGCGCAGTCACGAGGGCGGGAGACGGCGTGTTTCGGGGTGAAGGAGGACGGCGTGCTCGTCGCAGGCGCCCTCGTCGTCTGTCGCACGGAACGCAGATTCTTCAAGGTCGCGCATATCAATCAGGGGCCCGTGATCGACCTGGAGCGCAAGGATCTGGTCGCATTCTTCTTCTCCGGGCTTCGGGAGGCGCTCGCGAAGCGCGGAGTGACCTACTGCCTCGTCACCCCGAATGTCGAGGTCGTCCTCCGCGATCTCGACGGCGAGGTGGTCCCGGGCGGCTTCGATCACGCCGACCTCCTGGCGAATCTCACGGCGGCCGGGCTCGAGTACCTCGGCCCGGATGACTCGCTGATCAACGGCGTCGGCCGGTGGATGTTCGTGAAGGACTTCGAGGGGATCGCCTCGGAGAAGGACTTCTTCAAGAGCGTCGATCGTTCGGTCCGGCGCCAGTACCGCACGGCCGACGAACTGCACGTCCAGATCGTCGAACTCCCGAGCGACGGCATGGAGCCCTTCTTCGATGTGCTCAGCCATACCGGTGAACGGCGGGGATTCGACACGCGTGATGACTTCCTCGTCGCTTTGAAGGAGGAGTTCGGGGACAAGTGCCGCGTCCTGCTGGCTCAGCTCGACGTGAAGGCCGGAATCGAGATCCTCGAATCCGAGATCCGGAAGCTGAACACCGAGATCACGCGGGTGACGAAGCAGCGTCAGAAGCAGGATTCCGATGGTCTGCGCCGCCGCCTGGAGGTGCTGGCCGAGCAGATTCCTCCGACGCAGGACCGGATCGCCGTGCTCCGTGAACTGCTCGGAAGCGGAGTCGAACTCGCCAACCTCGCGGCCGGCATCTTCTTCGAGCACGGGAACGAGTACACCCATTTCATGGGCGGCACCTACGAGGAATTCATGCATGTGAATCTCAACGGCAACAATTTCCTGGCGACGAGTCAGATGCTGCGCCTGGTGGAGTCCTCGGCCTTGGACCGCTACAACTTCTACGGCACCTTCGGGAGGTTCTCCGGCAGTGAGGACGAGGGCGTGTACAGATTCAAGCGGCGCTTCGGCGGGCGGATCCTGGAACAGCCCGGCAATTACCGGTTCGTGGTCTCGGCCCCGCGAATGAAGGCCTTCGACCTGCTGGGGCGCCTCGCGGGCAAGGGCTGAGCGGGAGGGCTCCCGCCTTCTCGTCCTGACGAGGGCGGGCCCGCCGGATTGAAGGCGGGCGCCTCTTGCGGCCCTCGGCCTCGGCCGCGCGGATTCGCGCATCCGGTGCCGGTCGTCTTCTCATATTCCCAGGAGGAGGAAGACCCACACGGCGGTCGTGCACGCCATTTCGAGCAGTCCGATCGTCATCGCTTTGATCGTCCTGCCTGCGCGGACCGCGAGGGGCAGTCCGATCGAGCGGACGAGCAGTCCCGCCCACACGAGGACGAGCCCCGGATGGATGGTCCCGCTTCGGGCGGCGAGGCAGATGAGGGCGAATCCGACGGCGTGCCAGATCCCCGATGCGACGATCCAGCGGAGTTCGCCGCGCCCTCGGATCATCGAGCGCACGTAGGGCACGGTCCCGAGGAAATAGGCGGCTTCGAGGGCGGCGATGAACCACGCCTGTCCGAGCTCGGGCGCGAGCGGACTGCCTGCGTGTGCGCCGAGCGACCATGCGACGGGGGTCATGAGGCAGGCCGCGAGAATCGTCGAGACCCGCGAGGTCAACGAGCGCTGGCGACCGCGAAGCGCTTCGACGATGGCGGCGAGGGCGAGCGGGGCGAAGAAGGGCGACCATCGCAGGAGCGCGGGGGAGAGGAGGATGAGGGGGACGCCCGTGCCGACGCCGACGGCGCTCCAGGTGACGAGGGCGGGCATCACCGCATGTCGGCGCCGCTCGGCGAGGCGCGCGAACAGTCCCATCGCGTGGAAGGCGCTGAAGCCCGCGAACCACGCTCCGAGGAGAAGGAGCGCGAGCGGACGCGGTCCGCCCGCGACGACGCCCGTGAGGGCGGGGAGGAGGGCCATGGGCCAGGCCCCGTGCTGATCGGGCAGCCATCCCGCTTTGAAGAGTCGGCGTGCGCCGCGAGGGCCGGCGGGCCGGGCTGAGGCTCGGGAGGAGGTCACGATGCGAGCCTAATCCGGAGGCCCCGATCCCGGTTATGACGGCCTGTCAGGGCCGCATCGGGGAGGGTTCGGGGGCGGGCCCGCCGGACCAAGGCGATATTTCGACTCCGGGGCCCGATTCGACGAGAATCGGGGCATGAGTGTTCAACAGACCGTCATCGCACCCGTCAATGCGCCCGCTTCCAAAGAGGACCGCTCCGCGAAGATCGCCGTCACCGTCTTCCCCCTCATCATTCTGGCCGCCCTCGTCTTGGGCCTTGCGCTCCCGCTTCAGACCGCGCCGCTGGTGAAGGGCGTGAACTACGCGCTCATGGTGATCATGTTCGGCATGGGCCTGACGCTCACGGCGCCGGATTTCGCGGTGATCGCGCGCCGGCCGTGGCCGATCCTCGTCGGCGTCCTCATGCAGTACGTCATCATGCCGCTGGCGGCGGTCGTGGTCGTGTGGGCCTTCCGGCTCGATCCGGCGCTCGCGGTCGGCGTCATCCTGGTGGGCTGCGCGCCCGGCGGTACCGCCTCGAATGTCGTGTCCTACTTGGCGAAGGGCGATGTCGCCCTGTCGGTGGCGATGACCTCCGTCTCGACTCTGCTGTCGCCGATCGTGACTCCTCTGCTGACGAAGCTCTTCGCCGACACCTATATGCCGGTCGACGCGCCCGCGATGGCGAAGTCGATCCTCATGATCGTCGTCATCCCGGTGGTTGCGGGGCTTCTTGTGCGCAAGCTCGCCCCGCGCTTCGTCACCGCCCTGCTGCCCGTCCTTCCGTGGATCTCGGTCATCGGGATCTCCTATGCGGTTCTGGGCCTGGTGGGGGCGTCCGCTCCGCGAATCATGACGGGGGGCCTCCTGGTCCTCGCGGTCGTCATCGTCCACAACGGCATCGGTCTTCTCCTCGGCTATTTCGCGGCCAAGGGCCTGAAGGTGGGGGAGCGGGCCGCTCGCACGACTGCGATCGAAGTGGGCATGCAGAACTCGGGTCTGGCCGCAGGTCTCGGCGCGCAGTACTTCACTCCCGAAGCGGCGGTTCCGGGGGCGATCTTCTCCGTGTGGCACAACGTTTCGGGGTCGGTCCTCGCGGCCTACTTCCAGCGCCGTCCGGTGAGGGACTGATCCTTCGGCCCGTGCTCGGCCGGACGATGGCGCATCATGCGATGGCGCTGATCCGGCGATCCGGAATCTCAGGGAATTCTGAGCTCGTCCCGATGTTCCTTCGAGCATGACGCCCTAGCGTGGTGTTCATCGCGAAGGGAGCCGACGGAGCCCGAAGGGACGCGTTCGTCGGCGTTGAGCAGCAGAGGAGACCGGATCGGAAGAACTCGCACTGTGTTGATGGGATGCCATGAGGGGCCGACTGAAGAGTCGGCCCCTCATGACGTGCGCTTCAGTCGACCTGGTCGAACTTGCGGCCCCAGGCGGTTCGGATCGGGTTCGCGTCGGCGACGAGCATGTCGAAGCGTTCGTCGGCGATGTCGATGACCTCGCCGAGGGCGAAGCGGGCTTCGCGGGCGGGGGAGGATTCGACCCTCTTCCACACGGCGCTCATGAGCTGTTCACGATCGGCCAGGCGCGTGACGCGCACGATGAGCGGGCGCGCGAACTTCTCCCGATAGGCGGCTGAGGCGGCGCTGAGCTCGGCGATCTCGGCGTCGTCGAAGTCTCCGAGGCGCAGGGCCGCCGTGTCGGCGTTGGCGCGTTCGTCGCCCTCGCCTTTGACGAGCGCCGCGATGTCCGTGTAGGAGGCGATGAGCGCTTCCTGCTCCTCGATGCTCGCCGCGAGGACCTCGTCTTCGAAAGCGCGGCGCAGAGCGGTCGCGTCGGCGAAGGGCCGGTGCTCCCAGGCGCGTTCGACCGGCCACTTCGGGCCCTCGTACATTCCTGAGAAGGCCGCGACGAAGGCTTCGCGGTCCATCGTGTTGACCTCGTCGAGGTCGACGGCGCGGCCGTTGACGATCGCCAGGTCCGGGGCGTCCTGCTTCCCGATGTGGAAGAAGAGGATGTTGAGGAGGAAGGCCGTGAGGGCGCCGATGGTCACGCCGGATCCGAAGAGGATCTGGAGCCAGGACGGCAGGACGGAGGCGATGTCGGGCTTGAGGGTGACGAGCATCGCCAGGCCGATCGAGGTGGAGACGATGACGGCGTTGCGGTTGTCGCGCATGTCGACCTTGCCGAGGGTCTGGATGCCGACGACTGCGACATTGGCGAACATGGCGAGCGAGGCGCCGCCGATGACGGGCGCGGGGATCGAGGCGACGATCGCGCCGGCCTTGGGCAGGAGGCCGAGGACGATCATGAGGACGCCCGCGGCGGTGACGACCCATCGGGATTTGACGCGGGTGAGGCGGACGAGGCCGACGTTCTGGGCGAAGCAGGTGTAGGGGAAGGAGTTGAGGACGCCGCCCAGAAGGGTCGACAGGCCATCGGCGCGCAGGGCGTTCGCGACATGGTTCGGGGTGATGCGCTTGCCGACGACCTCGCCGGTGGCGAAGACATCGCCGGTGGTTTCGACGGCGGTCACGGCCATGACGATGAGCATGGAGACGATCGCGGCGAGGGAGAACTTGGGCAGGCCGAAGAAGAAGGGGGTGGTCACTCCGACCCAGGAGGATTGGGAGACCTGGGAGAAGTTCGCGTCGCCGAGGGCGAAGGCGAGGATCGTCATGACGACGAGGCCGACGAGGACGGAGATCGTCGACATGAAGCCCTTGAAGATCTTCTGGACGGCGACGATGAGTGCGAGGGTGCCCATCGCGTAGGCGAGGCCCTTGAGGGTCAGGGCCGCGGTGTCCGCCCCCTCGGGCGCGTAGGTCGCGAGCGAGACGATGTCTCCGGCGGATACCGCGATGAGCGTGATGCCCATGACGGTCAGGAGGGTGCCGGTGACGACGGGCGGGAAGAATCTGAGGAGCTTGGCGAAGTAGGGGGCGATGAGGAAGGTGACGAGGCCTGCGGCGATGATCGAGCCGTACATCGTCGCCAGGCCGGTGGTCGGGTCCGCGCCGGCGGGCGTCGCGGCGATGCCGATCGCGATGAGGGGGGAGACCGCGGTGAAGGTGACTCCCTGGATGAGGGGGAGCTTGACGCCGATCTTCGGCCCCAGGCCCGCCGACTGGATGATCGTGGCGATGCCGCAGGTGAACAGGTCGGCGTTGATGAGATGAACGAGGGTCTGGGAATCAAGACCCAGACCCGAGGCGATGACGAGCGGAACGACGACCGCTCCGGCGTAGAAGGCGAGGACGTGCTGAATGCCGAGAACGGCGAGTTTGCCGACCGGGGGCATTTGATCGACGGGATGACGGTGGGGCGATCCGGCCTTGGGGGCCTTCGCATCGCGTCCGAGAGTCATGAGATCTCCTGGAGGATGAGGAGTTGATGGGCGCTTCGATTGTCCTCGCGGAGGGCGCTTGTTTTCGTCGGCGGCGGACGATGCGGACCGTGCTGCGCGTCTTCGGGGCGAGGGACTAGAGTTGTGAGAACGCGCCCCTTCGCCTTCGCCGTGGAGGGGTCCTTTCAGCTTCGCGCGGATCACTGCCGAGGGCGGGGCTCGTCGCTTCAGGGTTCGTTACCCGCTTCGCCCGGCGCTTCTTCGCACGGTGTCCATATGTGCGGCGGGAATCCTTGTCATTTCGCGGATGTGCACGTGCACATCGTTATGCGATCTTTATCTGCGCGGCTTGCCTCACAGCGCATGTGAGCGTTAATGTGTGGTGTCGGTCGCACGCGGAGGACTCTTCCGCGGTGACGGCACTGATTCTGTTGCTCGATGAGGAGAACACCCATGACCATTAGGCGAATCTTCGGTCGTCGCGCCGCCGGCCTCGCAGCCGTCCTTAGCGCGGGCGCCCTCGCCCTGTCCGCCTGCGCCGGTGGCGGCGCAGGCTCCACCACCGATGCCGCAGCCTCCGGAGCCGCCGGCTCCGGAGAGGGCATCAAGGTCGGTGTCGCCATGCCGACCCAGACCTCCGAGCGCTGGATCGCCGACGGCAACGCGGTCAAGGAAGGCCTCGAGAAGGCCGGATACGTCGTCGATCTCCAGTACGCCAACGACGACATCCCCACCCAGACCCAGCAGATCGACCAGATGATCACCAACGGGGCGAAGATCCTCGTTATCGCCTCGATCGACGGCACCGCCCTTTCGAGCCAGCTCGACGCCGCCGGCGCCGCCAACATCCCGGTCGTCTCCTACGACCGCCTCATCCGCGACAACGAGAACGTCGACTTCTACGTCTCCTTCGACAACTACAAGGTCGGCGTCGCCCAGGCCAAGGCCCTCCTCTTCGGCCTCGGTCTGACCGACAAGGACGGCAACAAGGCCGCCGATGCCCCCAAGGGCCCGCTCAACATCGAGCTCTTCGCCGGCTCGCCCGATGACAACAACGCCGGATTCTTCTTCAACGGCGCGATGGACACCCTCAAGCCCTTCATCGAAGACGGCACACTCGTCGTGAAGTCCGGCCAGACCGCGTTCGACCAGGCCGCAACGCTGCGCTGGTCGCAGGAGGCCGCGCAGAAGCGCATGGAGGACATCCTCACCTCGACCTACGGCGGCGGCTCCGAGCCCCTCGCCGGCGTCCTCTCGCCCTTCGACGGCATCTCCCGCGGCATCATCACCGCCCTCCAGGGCGCGGGCTACGGCCCGACGATCGCCGACGGCCTTCCGGTCGTCACCGGCCAGGACGCCGAGATCGCCTCGATCAAGCTCATCAACGACGGAGTTCAGCAGTCCACGATCTTCAAGGACACCCGTCTCCTCGCCGAGCAGGCCGTCAAGACCGTCAAGGCGATCGGTTCCGGCTCCGAGCCCGAAGCGAACGACACCGAGACCTACGACAACGGCATGAAGGTCGTGCCCTCGTTCCTCCTCGAAGTCCAGACGATCCTCAAGGACAACATCGAGTCCGACATCATCGGCTCCGGCTACTACACGGCCGACGAGGTCGCGGCCGGCGTCAGCAAGTGACCCATCGGTGAGCGGGGCGGGCGCCTCCGGTGCCCGCCCCGTCCACTGCCCGAAGTCTTCCATCTCGCGAATGCGGAAGTGACATGACCTTGAATATTCTTCAGATGCGCGACATCGACAAGGGCTTCAACGGGGTCCCCGTGCTCAAGCACGTCAACCTCGAAGTCCGACGCGGTGAAGTCCACGCCATCTGCGGCGAGAACGGTGCCGGCAAATCCACCCTCATGAAGGTCCTCTCCGGCGTCTACCCCCACGGCCAGTACGAAGGGGAGATCATCTGGGAGGGCAAGGAGGTCTCCTTCTCGTCCATCAAGGACTCCGAGACCCTCGGTATCGGCATCATCCATCAGGAGCTCGCCCTCGTCCCCTATCTCTCGGTGGCCGAGAACCTGTTCCTCGGCATCGACAAGCCGAAGAGGCACGGGCTCATCGACTGGCATGAGATCAACCACCGCGCTGAGGAGGTGCTCGCCAAAGTCGGCCTCGACGAGAACGTCACGACTCCCGTCGGCCAGCTCGGCGTCGGCAAGCAGCAGCTCATCGAGATCGGCAAGGCGCTCTCCAAGGACGTCAAGCTCCTCATCCTCGACGAGCCGACCGCCGCCCTCAACGACAACGACTCCGCGCAGCTGCTCGAACTCGTCCGTCAGCTCAAGGAGACCGGCGTTTCGATCGTCATCATCTCCCACAAGCTCAACGAGATCGCCGCGATCGCCGATCGCACGACGATCCTGCGCGACGGGCAGACCATCGAGACCCTCGACATGTCCGACCCCGCATCGACCCAGAACAAGATCATCTCGCTCATGGTCGGTCGCGAGCTCTCCCAGCGCTATCCGGTGCGCGAGTCCCATATCGGCGAGGAGCTCTTCCGCGTCGAGGACTGGACTGTCTACCACCCGACCCAGGAGGGGCGGCTCGTCATCAAGGACGCGAGCTTCAACGTCCGTCACGGTGAGGTCGTCGGAATCGCCGGCCTCATGGGCGCGGGCCGCACCGAACTCGCGATGAGCCTCTTCGGGCGCTCCTACGGCCGCAACATCTCGGGCCGCATCTACAAGGAGGGGCGGGAGATCCGCATCAAGTCGGTCTCCGACGCCATCAAGAACGGCATCGCCTACGCGACCGAGGACCGCAAGCAGTACGGCCTCAACCTCATCGACGACATCCGTCACAACATCGCGACCGCGGGCCTGTTCAAACTCTCGCGCCACGGCATGGTGAACGCGAACGAGGAGCTCGCCGTCGCGTCGGACTACAAGGAGCGGATGAACATCCGTTCCCAGACGGTGATGCAGCTCGCCGGCTCCCTGTCGGGCGGCAACCAGCAGAAGGTCGTGCTGTCCAAGTGGCTGTACACGGACGCGGACGTCCTCATCCTCGACGAGCCGACGCGCGGCATCGACGTCGGCGCGAAGTACGAGATCTACACCCTCATCAACAAGATGGTCGAGGCGGGCAAGGCCGTCATCGTCATCTCCTCCGAACTCGAAGAGATCCTCGGCATCTCCGATCGCGTCTACGCGCTCGCCTACGGGCGCATCACCGGCGAACTGCCGATCGCCGAAGCGAACCAGGAGAACCTCATGGAACTCATGACCATTGAACCCTCAAGGGAGAACGACAAGTGAGCACCACCAAGAGCCTCGGCGAGATGTTCAAGGGGAACATCCGCCAGAGCGGCATTTTCCTCGCCTTCCTCGCCATCGCCGTCCTGTTCGCGGTGCTCAACCCCTCCTTCCTGAGCCCGGGCAACCTGACGAACATCGTCCTCCAGTACTCCTACATCCTGGTCCTCGCGATCGGCATGCTCTTCGTCATCCTCCTCGGCCAGATCGACCTCTCGGTCGGCTCGGTCGTCGCGGTCACCGGCGCCCTCTCGGCCGTCCTCGTCATCAAGAACGGCATGCCCTGGTGGGTGGGCGTGATCGCGGCGATCGTCCTCGGCCTCATCATCGGCGCCTGGCAGGGCTTCTGGGTCGCCTACGTGGGGATCCCCGGCTTCATCGTCACCCTGGCGGGCATGCTCCTCTTCCGCGGACTCACCTTCCAGGTCCTCGAGAACGTCTCGCTCTCGCCCTTCCCCAAGGCCTACTACAACATCGCGAACGGCTTCTTCAACGGACTCCTGGGAGGGATGGGCTTCGACGTCTTCACCCTCGTGATCTTCGGCATCGGCGTCCTCGGCTTCGCCTACCAGCAGTTCCGCTCGCGCAAGGCGCGCATCGCCTACAACCAGGCGGTGGAGTCGATGGTCCTGTTCATCGGCAAGATCGTCGTCATCGCGGCCTTCGTCATGTGGTTCGCCTTCCAGCTCTCCCGCTCGCGCGGCCTGCCCTTCGTCCTCATCATCCTCGCGATCCTCGTCCTCATCTACGGCATGCTCGCGAACTCGACGGTCTTCGGGCGCGACGTGTACGCGATCGGCGGCAACATCTCGGCCGCGGCCCTGTCCGGCATCAACGTCAAGTCCGTGACCTTCTGGACCTACGTGAACATGGGCTTCCTCTCGGCCATCGCCGGCATCATCTACTCCGCCCGGATGAACGGCGCCCAGCCCTCCGCGGGCAACATGTTCGAACTCGACGCGATCGCGGCCTGCTTCATCGGCGGCGCGTCGACGACCGGCGGCATCGGCAAGCTCTCCGGCGCCCTCGTCGGCGGTCTCATCATGGCGGTCATGTCGAACGGCATGCAGCTCATGGGCGCATCGACCTCGACCCAGCAGATGGTCAAGGGCCTCGTGCTCCTCCTCGCCGTCGCCTTCGACGTCTGGAACAAGCGTCGCGCCGGTTGAGCCTTGTTGCTGAGCGCGAGTCCCCTGCGGGACTCAGGGGCGGGGCCGTGCCGGGAAGGGCGCGGCCCCGCCCCGCGCTCGGAATGATGCGCGTAGCCTGTCATCATCGTTCCCCATCCATCCGCTTGATCCACTCATGATGTGAGGAGTGAGCCATGGCTCGTCCGCGCCGTGCGAAGAGCACGCCCTCGATCGTCGACGTCGCGAAGGCCGCGGGCGTCTCCCATCAGACGGTCTCGCGGGTGCTCAACGGCTCGCAGTCCGTGCTGCCCGAAACCCGCGAGCGCGTCCAGAACGCGATCAACGAACTGGGGTATCGGCGCAATTCGGTGGCGAGGGCGCTCGCGAGGCAGCGCTCGGAGATGATCGGCATCGTCACCACGACCTCCCTGGACTACGGCCCCAGCTCGATCCTCATGGAGATCGAATTGGCGGCGAGGAAGGCGGGGTTCTACGCCGCGGTCGCGCCAGTGGAGGACTACGACGACGCCTCGGTGCGCGCCGTCTTCGACCACTTCCTCGGGGTTCCCGTCGAGGGGATCGTCTTCATCGCCCCGCTTCGCGAGATCACCGCGGACATGACGCAGATGACGATCCCCGTTCCGGTCGTCGCGGTGACGACGCAGGCCCTGGGCGCCGGAGCGGGACTGACTCCGATCTCGATCGATCAGGAGCTGGGGGCCAGACTCGCCCTCGAGCACCTCTACGACCTGGGTCACCGGGACATCGCGCATATCGCGGGCAATCAGGAGTTCTTCGAGGCGCGCAATCGTGAACGGGCATGGCGGGACTTCATGTCCGAGCGCGGGCTCGCGATCCGAGAGCCGCAGGTGAAGGGCTGGGAGTTCTCGGTGGGGTATGAGGAGGGGCGGCGCCTCCTCGCCGAGGGGCTGCCGACCGCGGTGTTCTGCGCGAATGATCAGATCGCCCTCGGCCTGTACCGTGCGCTCGAGGAGGCCGGGGTCTGCGTTCCGCGGGAGGTCTCGATCGTCGGCTTCGACGACATGCCGGCGGCCGCTTACTACTCGCCGGCTCTGACGACCGTTCGTCAGGACTTCGCGAACCTCGGCAGGGTCGTCCTCGAAACCCTCCTGGAGGAGATCGGCGCTGCGGACAAGGGCGGGGCCGCGCGGGCCTTGACTCCGGCCCTGGTGGTGCGCGATTCGACTGCGCCTCCCCGCAGCCGCTGACCGCGGGGCCTTCGCGTTCTTCGCTTCGGGCGGACGGGGCGGCGGGCTCCGAGGGCGCGGGCTCCGAGGGCGCACGGCCGGTGCGGGCCTTGGAGGGGCGCCTCCCGGGGGAGGGGCGCCGGCTGAAGAAGATGGCGGGATCGTGGACAACACCGCGATGTGAGCGTTAACCTAAGGAGTGTCGGCGCACATGCGCCCTGGCATCGACCGAGCCCGACACAGCGGAGTGCTCGCGGCTTCGTCGCCCCGGAACCGGAAGGAAGACCAATGGACCATCGCGATCCGTCCACCTGGGATGCGGAGTTCGCCGCGCGCGTGCGCGCGACCCGCGAAGTCGTGTCCGCGCTCCACGCCGAGCTGCCCCGATGGGGCCTCATCGTCTGGACCGCCGGGAACGTCTCGCAACGCGTGAAGGGGCTCGCCGCCGACGGCTCCCAGGATCTGCTCGTCATCAAGCCCTCGGGCGTGTCCTACGACGAACTCATGCCCGAAACGATGGTCGTCTGCGACCTCGACGGCCGACTCGTCGAGGGCGAGGGCTCGCCCTCGTCCGACACCGCCGCCCACGCCTACGTCTACTCCCACATGCCCGAGGTCGGCGGCGTCGTCCACACGCACTCGACCTACGCGACCGCCTGGGCCGCCCGCGGCGAGGAGATCCCCTGCGTCCTGACGATGATGGGCGACGAATTCGGCGGCCCCGTCCCCGTCGGCCCCTTCGCGCTCATCGGCGACGACTCGATCGGCCGCGGCATCGTCGACACCCTCAGGGAGTCCCGCAGCCCCGCCGTCCTCATGCGCAACCACGGGCCCTTCACGATCGGGAAGGATGCGCGCGCAGCGGTCAAGGCCGCCGCGATGGTCGAAGAGGTCGCCCGAACGGTTCACATCGCCAAGCAGCTCGGAGAGCCGATCCCGATCCCCCAGGACAAGATCGACTCCCTGTACAACCGCTACCAATTCGTCTACGGACAGCACGAGGGCGATGGCGCCCCGGAAGGAGAGAACTGATGACCGGTTTCTACGAAGGGCGCGAGGTCTGGTTCTACACCGGATCCCAGGACCTGTACGGCGAGGACGTCCTCGTCCAGGTCGCCGACCAATCGCGCGAGGTCGTCCGCCTCCTCAACGAGTCCGGGCTCATGCCCGCCCCCGTCGTGTGGAAGCCCGTCCTCAAGGACTCCGACTCGATCCGCCGGGCGATGCTCGAGGCCTCGGCCGACGACAAGGTCCTCGGCGTCATCTCGTGGATGCACACCTTCAGCCCGGCGAAGATGTGGATCCGCGGACTCGAGGTCCTCTCCAAGCCGCTCCTCCATCTGGCGACGCAGGCCAATGTCGAGATCCCCTGGGACACCATCGACATGGACTTCATGAACCTCAACCAGGCCGCCCACGGCGACCGCGAGTACGCCTACATCCTCACGCGCCTCGGCGTCGCCCGCACGACCGTCGTCGGCCACGCCTCGAACGCCTCGACCTGCGCGCGGGTCGCCGACTGGATCCGAGCAGCCGCCGGCTTCGCCGCGACGAATGAGCTGCGCGTGGTCCGCTTCGGCGACAACATGCGCAATGTCGCCGTCACCGAGGGCGACAAGACCGAGGCCGAGCGCCGACTCGGCGTCTCGGTCAACACCTGGGGCGTCAACGACCTCATCGCCGTGGTCGACGCGGTCGAGGATGAGGCGATCGATGAGCTCGTCGCCGTCTACGAGGCCGAGTACGAGGTCGAGGACGCGCTGAAGAAGGGCGGCGAGCGCCACGAGTCGCTCCGATACGCGGCCCGCGAGGAGATCGCCCTGCGCCGCTTCCTCGACGAGCGCGGCGCGAAGGCCTTCACGACGAACTTCGAGGACCTCGGCACGCTGCGCCAGCTCCCCGGCCTCGCCGTGCAGCGCCTCATGGCCGACGGTTACGGCTTCGGCGCCGAGGGCGACTGGAAGACGGCCGTCCTCGTGCGCGCGGCGAAGGTGATGGGGGAGGGGCTGCCCGGCGGCGCCTCGCTCATGGAGGACTACTGCTACAACTTCGTCGAGGGCGCCGAGATGATCCTCGGGGCGCACATGCTCGAGATCTGTCCCTCGCTCACCGCTTCGAAGCCGCGGATCGAGATCCATCCCCTCGGCATCGGCGGCAAGGAGGACCCGGTCCGCATGGTCTTCAACGCGGACGCCCGCCCCGGCGTCGTCGTCGCCATGTCGGACATGCGCGACCGCTTCCGCCTCACCGCGAACGTCGTCGACGTCGTCGAGCCGCCCCGCGACATGCCCAAGCTCCCCGTCGCGCGCGCGATGTGGCAGCCCAAGCCCGACTTCTACACCTCCGTCGAGGCGTGGCTGACGGCCGGCGCCGCCCATCACACCTGCATGTCGACCCAGGTCGGCGTCGAGGTGTGGGAGATGTTCGCGAAGATCGCGAAGATGGAGCTCCTCGTCATCGACGAGCAGACGACCCGCCGCGACTTCGCGGCGAGCTCGAAGTGGAACCAGGCGTATCACCGCCTCGCCGAAGGACTGTGAGTCCGAAGCGGCCGATTCGAGAGCCTCATCGGCCGCTCCGAGCGCAGCCCCTGTTCGCGCACGAGGGCGCACCCGAAGACTTCGGGTGCGCCCTCGGTGTCTATGCGGAGCGGAGGGCAACGGGACCGTGCAGAAGGACGCCGAAGGGATCATGACCCCGTGACGTCCGCTGCGGTGATCGCGACGGTGCGGCTGAACTCGGAGAGCCTGGCGGGCGGGCTCCGAACTGAGCAATGCCGATGCTCGGTGGAAACCCCTGAACAGGCACGGAGGGACGCAGCTGCATGAGTGCGAGCCGCATTGGCCCTCCCGGAATGAGAGCACTGGTGCGCGCCCCGCTCGACCCGCGCATCCTCTCTCCGAACTCGCGCTTCCGAGGCGCTGCCCTCACCTGATCTGTCCGATCAACAGGCCTGAATCAGCGCGCGAAGCCGCCTTCTGCCACCCGAAAATGACCACATGGCAAGAAACCTGGGTCAAAAGCGTGACTTTCCGCGCTCGAAGTGGGATTTTTGCCGCTGATTTCGTAGTGTTTTCACCAGCGACCGCCGCAGTGGCGGTTTGTACGAAAAGGAATGAGGTTCCTCCATGTCCGTGAATCGCACCGAGCTCGTCTCCAAGATCGCCGAGCGCGCCAACCTGACCAAGGCCCAGGCGGATGCCGCTCTCGGCGCTTTCCAGGACGTGCTCGTGGAGTCGCTCGCCCAGGGCGAGGCCGTCAAGGTCACCGGTCTCTTCTCGGCGGAGCGCGTCGAGCGCGCCGCGCGTACCGGCCGCAACCCCCGCACCGGTGAAGAGATGCAGATCCCCGCGGGCTTCGGCGTGAAGCTCTCGGCCGGCTCGAGCCTGAAGAAGGCCGTTTCCTCCAAGTGAGGCCATGTCTCATCGCTGAATGAGGCTGCGGGGCGGGTGCAACATGCACCTGCCCCGCCTTTTCGTCCGCCGAAGCGCGTCCATCGCATAGACGTGCCTTCGGAGGTGAAGCCGGGGGGCGGCATTCGAAGAAGGGATCGCCCCCGGTCCCTCCGTCCCGCCGACCGCTCAGTCCATGTCGGTGCTGAGGCCCCCGATGGCGGCGGCTGAGGCGACTGCTCCTTTGAGGGCGGCATCGATTCCCGCCGAGGTGGCCTCGATGACGAGGTTCCTCGTGATGAGCGGGTGACAGTTTGCATAGAGAGCCGCTCTGATGGCCGCCAGGAAGGTCTCGGAGGTGGACAGGCGCCCTCCGATGAACACCGCGTCGGGGTTGAGGAGCCCCGCGATGACGCTCAGGGCCTCGCCGAGCCGTGAGCCCGCGGTCCTCAGGAGTTCCAGGGCGGCGCCATCGGCGTTGAAGTCGGCGTTGAGGAGGTCCTCCAAGTCCTGTGGCCGCCCAACTGCTTCGCTCCATTGCCGGGCCAAGGCGAGGCCGGAAAGAACCGTGTCCAGGCATCCTGTCTTACCGCAGGCGCACGGAAGATTCCCGAAGGCGGGCATTCGCACGTGAACGATGTCGCCGGCGGCACCAGTGGCCCCCCGATGGAGGCGAGAATCGATGACGACACCGACGCCGATGGAACCGCCCGCCTTCACGGTGATCGAGTGCTGGAGTTCCGGGTGCTCGAGGTGCTCCCCGAGCGCCATGATGTCGGCATCGTTCTCGATGGCGACGGGGATTCCGAATCGTGCGGAGAAGACATCGGCGATGGGGAAGTGATGCCAGCCGCGTAGTCGTGAACCCGAGTCGACCCATCCGTTTTTGTGGTCGATGGGTGCAGGGAGTCCGATGCACGCTGCGGCGGGGCTTCCTGAATCGATGTTGTCGGCGATCATCTCGTCGATGGTGGTGAAGAGGAGATCGAGGACTTTCTGAGGTCCAATCGACGAATCGATTTTGAGGGAGCGGAAGTCGACGATTTCACCATGCGCCTTCGCAAGGCCGAGGCGCGCGTGGTGCGTGCCGAGATCCGCAGCGAGTACCGTGCGCTCGCTGGAGGCGAGGGCGATGGCCCTGGAGGGGCGGCCTGTACCAGAGGGCAGGGAGCCGATGTCGATGAGTTCCCCCGAGTCGATGAGCTCACGGGTGCGGAGCGAGACTATCGAGGGGGATGCGGGGAGCAGCGCGACGAGGTCGCCCCGTGTCTGTGCGCGGCCAGTGCGGACGAGGTCGAGGATCCGTCGATGGATCTCGAGACGAGGGGGTGGTGTTGCGTCGGCAGGCATCCGGGCTCCTTTGGCGAATCCGCGCCGAATTTGTGCAACAAGTATTGCAGAAAGTCTGCTGACTTGCATCCATTCTGTTATCGAATCTTGAGAAACAAACGATGAAATCGCGTTGATGGATCATGTATGCTTCGACACATCGAGTAGGACAAAGCGGTCCTATTTATGCAAACTGTCGAAAGAAGTGAGAATGAGCCGCTCTTCCGCCGCCGACCGACGTGCCGATCACCGCTGGTTCGACGAAGCCCGCTTCGGACTCTTCGTCCATTTCGGTCTCTACTCCGTCGCCGCTCGCCACGAATGGGTGATGACTCGTGAACGTCGCACCGTCGAGGACTATGAGCGCTACGCCGAGTTCTTCGAGCCCGACCTCTTCGACGCCTCGAAGATCGCAACCCTCGCGAAATCCGCAGGGATGGGGTACGCCGTTCTCACGACGAAGCATCACGACGGCTTCTGCATGTGGGATTCCCGATTCACCACCTACACGTCGATGCATCATCAGCACAGGGACTTCGTCCGTGAATGGGTCGATGCACTGCGCGCAGCGGGACTCAAAGTGGGGCTCTACCACTCCCTGCTCGACTGGCACCATCCCGATTTCCCCTATGACTTCCACCATCCGCGTCGTGACGACGCGGACGCCCGGGACGCCCACCCGGAGCGGACGATGGCCGAGTACAGGACCTACCTCCACAATCAGGTCCGCGAGCTGCTCACGAACTACGGGACGATCGACTACCTCTTCTTCGACTTCTCTTATCCCTGGGAATCCGACGGATGGAAAGGCAAGGGCAAAGAAGATTGGGGTTCTGATGAACTCCTCGCAATGGTGCGCGAGCTTCAGCCCGGGATCATCGTCAACGACCGACTCGATATCCCCGCTGATCTCGTCACGCCCGAGCAGTACCAGCCCTCGGCGCCGATGGAGATTGATGGTGAGCGCGTACGCTGGGAGGCCTGCCAGACCCTCAACGGTTCGTGGGGTTACGACCGGGACAATCTCGATTTCAAATCGACTGATCTCATCGTGAGGATGCTGTCCGACACGGTCTCCAAAGGCGGCAATCTCCTCCTCAACATCGGTCCTGATGGTCGAGGCGCGGTATCTCCCGTCGACGAGCACACGCTCGCCGAAGTCGGGGAATGGATGCGCCTCCACCGCAATGCGATCGTCGGTGCGGACGCCGCGGAGGGGTTCACAGCACCCGAAGGCGCTGTGCTCACGAAGCGGGGCGACAGGCTTTACATCCATCTGCTCCACTGGCCCTTCGGGCACCTCCACCTTCCCGATCTCGCGGGCAAGGTCCGTTTCGCACGCCTGCTCAACGACGGCTCCGAACTCAAGATGACCGAGTTCTCGCCGGAGACCGTCGCGCTCACCACCGAACCCGGGGGGCAGCCCGCAGGAACCCTCACCCTCGAGCTGCCCGTCAGGCGCCCCGACGTTCTCGTCCCCGTCATCGAGCTCTATCTGAGCCCCGATGCGCTTCGCTGATCGATCACTCAATCACCATCTCAAAGGAGAGAAACCATGACACAACGAAAGACCGCGTTCCTCGTGGCAGCAGCCATGACCGCCACGATGGGGCTTGCCGCCTGCTCGGGCGGCTCGGCCTCCGACGGAGCCTCGGACGGCTCCGGTGTGAAGGTCACGTGGAACATGTGGGCCGGCTCGACGGATGACGAGAAGTGGGTTGCGGATACCGCGGACATCGTCCGTTCGCAGAACCCCGATATCGAGCTTGATACGCAGACCTCTTCGTGGGGCGACTACTTCACGAAGCTCACGGCGAACGCCTCGTCTGGGAATCTCGCCTGCGTGACCTCGATGAACGGTCAGCGACTCTCCGGCTTCCATCAGACCCTGTCGCCCTTGAGCGATGAGGATCTGAAGAAGGCTGGAATCGACAAGTCTGCTTTCGCCGATGGCGCCCTCGACATCCTCTCCTACGACGGAAAGGTTTACGGCGTTCCTTATGACGTCGCTGCGATGATGGTCTACTACAACCGTGACATGCTCGCCGAGACGGGAACCCCGGAGCCGGCGGCCGACTGGACCTTCGACGACTTCGTCGCAACGGCGAAGGGCGCGACCACCGATGCGCATAAGGGATTCGCCGTGGGCATGGGCGAGTTCCAGTGGATGGCGCTGCCGATCGCGAAGTCCGGTGTTCAGCCGGTCGATCCCTCCTCCACTCTCCAGCTCACCGACCCGGCCTTCGTCGAAGCCGCCGAGTGGTACGCGGATCTGGTCCTCAAGGAGAAGGTCGCTGATCCCGTCCCTTCCGCGTCCGAGGCCGGATGGGGTGAGGATCAGTACTCCAATGGCAACGTTGCGATGGCTGTCGACGGCACCTGGAACGCCGTGGGCTACTTCACCAACGATGCGGGCTTCAAGGCCGGAGCGACTCGTCTGCCCTCGGGCGACAAGGGCTCACTCGGCCTCGTTCTCGGATCCGGATTCGGCATCGCCGCGAACTGCGAGGGTGCTGAGCGTGATGCCGCCCTCAAGGTTCTCGGGTCCCTCGTCTCGAAAGAAGCCCAGGATCTCATCGGGTCTTCCGGCCGGTCCTTCCCCGCGCTGAAGGCCTCCCAGTCGGCCTACTTCGAGTCGCTCGACGAATCGATCCGCGATGACATCAAGGCTGCATTCGAAGCCGCCTTCTCGGACACCGTCGGACAGAACTCAACCGCCAAGTGGACCCAGGTGAACGAGTACTTCACCCCGAACCTGGTTTCCGTCTACTCCGGAGCAATGCCGATGAGCGAGATGCTCTCCCAGGCGCAGGCCCAGTTCGGCAACTGAACCTTCCCACGAAGCACACGGACCCATGAAATCTCCATCGACCTCGCGGCGCGGCCGCTCGGTGATGGCGAAGCGGGAGTCCCGCCAGGCCCTGGCCTTCGCAAGCCCGGCCCTGGTGGGACTCGCCGTGTTCACCATCGCGCCAGTCCTCCTGTCCATCGTCATGAGCTTCTACGACTGGCCGGCTTTCGGCGAGAGAAGCTTCGTCGGCCTGAAGAACTATCAATGGCTGATGACCCAGAGTCCCGACTTCTGGCCGGCTCTGAGGAACTCGGTGGTCTTCACAGTCCTCTACGTGCCGATCAATATCATCGTCTCGCTCACCATGGCACTCATCCTCGGACCCAGGATCCGGGGGAGGAACGCCTTCCGGGTTCTCTTCTTCATCCCCGTGGTGACGCCGATGGTGGCCAATGTTCTCGTGTGGAAGATGCTCCTTCAACCCCAGGGCCTTTTCAACGGGATTGCGCAGGGGTGGTTCGGCGTGAAGCTCCCGTCCTTCCTCGCGGATCCGCACTGGGCGATGATCATGATCGTCGTCATGTCGGTTTGGCAGGGTGCTGGTTACAACATGCTCATCTTCTCGGCGGCGCTCGAGGAGCTCCCGGACTCGGTGATGGAAGCGGCGAGGATCGATGGGGCGACCGGTGCGATCATGCTCTTCCGCGTCATCATCCCGATGATCTCGCCCTCGATCTTCTTCGCCGCCGTCATGACGGTCATCTCCTCGCTCCAAGTCTTCGTCCAGCCGCAGATGCTGACGGGTGGCGGCCCCGGCAACTCGACGCTCCCTCTCGTCATGTTCATCTACAACACCGGCTTCAAATTCCAGCAGCTGGGAATGGCGGCAGCCGCGGCATGGATCCTGTTCGCACTGGTCATTCTCGTGACGGCGTTCCAGTTCCAAGCTCAGAAGAGGTGGGTCCACTATGAGTCGTGATCGTGTCTCCTCGCCCTCGAAGAAACGTTCGGGCGAGCCCGCCGCGAAGCTCTCGAACGTGGGACTGCTGGGCGGCGAGCCCTCGAAGGTGAAGGACTTCGTCGCGAATGCGGTCGTCTGGGTCGCGGCCTTCTTCTTCGCCTCGCCACTGATCTACGCCTTCTTCTCCTCCCTCAAGGCCAAAGATGAGATCTACGCGGTGCCGCCGACGCTCTTCGGGGCGCGCCTGCGCTGGGAGAACTACATCGAGGTGTTCACCTACGGACCTTTCCTGCGCTACATCGCGAACTCTTTCATCGTCGCCATCCTCGGTACGCTCGTCGTCCTCATCGTCTCTTCCACGGCGGGCTACGCTTTCGCCCGCTTGCGCTGGCGAGGCCGTGAAGGGGCTTTCGTCGCCTTCCTCGCCACGATGATGGTTCCTGCTGAAGTTCTCGTGATCCCCATGTTCATCGTCATGCAGGAACTCAACTGGGTGAACACGTATCAGGCGCTGATCCTCCCCTTCGCCTTCGGAGCCTTCGGCACCTTCCTCATGCGCCAATTCATGCGAGGGATCCCCTACGAACTCGAGGAAGCGGCACGGGTCGACGGTGCCGGGCCGCTGCGGACCTTCATTCAGATCATCCTCCCTCTGACGAAGTCGGCGATCGCGGTCCTCGCAGTGTTCACCTTCATGAGTTTCTGGAACTCCTACCTGTGGCCGCTCATCGTCACCGTCGACTACTCCGAGCTCGGAACGCTTCCGGTCGGCCTGGCCTCCTTCTCCTCGCAGAAGGGAACGCGGATCGACCTGCAGATCGCAGCCTCCATGATCTCGATGGTGCCGACCACGCTGCTCGTCATCCTCCTTCAGAAGCACCTCATCAAGGGGATTTCCATGTCGGGCATGGGCGGGCGCTGATCCGCCGCGCATCGTGTCCGACATCGTTTCAGACCATCAGATCGTCCTCACCGAGGAGAAAAAATGCCCGTTTTCCCCGTCGCAACACCGGCCCGCGCACCCCGCATCGCCGTCTGCGGCATCCACATCGAATCCTCGACCTTCACGCCCTACATCTCCACCGAGGCGGACTTCATCGTCACGCGCGGGGACGAGCTCATGACGCGCTTCCATTGGCGCGACGAGCCGTGGGCGAGGGCGGTCGAGTGGATCCCGATCCTCCACGCCCGAGCCCTTCCCGGCGGAGTCGTCGAACGCCGCTCCTACGAGGCGTGGAAGGCCGAGATCCTCGAGGGACTGGGCGCCTGCGGCCCCCTCGACGGCCTCTTCTTCGACATCCACGGGGCGATGAGCGTCGAGGGCATGGACGATGCCGAGGGCGACCTCATCTCGGCGATCCGCGGGGTCATCGGGAGCGGGCCGATGGTCTCGGCCTCGATGGACCTCCACGGGAACGTCTCCCACGCCCTCTTCGAGGGCTGCGACCTCCTCACCTGCTACCGGATGGCGCCGCACGAGGATGCCCTCGAGTCCCGCGAGCGGGCCGCCCGCAACCTCGTCGACCGCCTCGTCGCGGGCGCGCCGAAGCCCGTGAAGGCGCTCGTCCACGTCCCGATCCTCCTCCCGGGCGAGAAGACCTCGACGAGGATCGAACCGGCGAAGTCCCTCTACGGGCGGATCCCGGCGATCGAGGCGAAGGAGGGGATCCTCGACGCGGCGATCTGGATCGGCTTCGCGTGGGCGGATCAGCCCCGCTGCAAGGGCGCGGTCGTCGTCACCGGCGATGACGCCGCCCTCGTCGAGGCCGAGGCCCGTGAACTCGGACGGGCCTTCTGGGACGCTCACGACGACTTCGAATTCGTCGCCCCGGTCGCAACGATGGAGGAGTGCCTGAAGTACGGCGAGACGGCCGAGGCGCCCTATTTCATCTCCGACTCGGGCGACAACCCGGGCGCGGGCGGCGCCGACGACGTCACCGTCGCCCTCAAGGCCCTCCTGGGGTGGGAGCCGGTGAAGTCCGCGTCCAAGGACGTCGTCCACGCATCGATCGTGGATCCTGCGGCGGCGGCCCTGTGCTGGGAGGCGGGAGTCGGCGCCGAGGTCGAACTCGAGGTCGGGGGCAAGATCGACGCCCGGGATCCCGGACCGGTCCCCCTCCGCGGCACGGTGCGCTCCCTCGTCGACGATCCGAGGGGCGGGCGCACTGCGGCGATCCGATGCGCCGGACTCACCCTCATCGTCACCACGAAGCGGAACCAGTACACGGAGTTCGAACAGTTCGAACGACTCGGAATCGATATCACGAGGGCGGATGTCGTCGTCGTGAAGATCGGTTACCTCGAGCCGGATCTCTATGAGACGCAGAAGTCGTGGCTGATGGCCCTGACTCCCGGAGGCGTGGATCAGGACCTCATCCGCCTCGGTCACAGCCGCATCGATCGGCCGATGTTCCCCTTCGACTCGGATATGGATCCGGGTGAGCTGCCCGTCACGGTGAGCATCCCGTGAACGGTGGGACCGGCCGTTCGGACGGCCTCTTCGCGGGCATCGACATCGGCGGCACATCGATCAAATGGACGATCGTCGACTCGAAGGGGCGAACGCTCTTCGAGGGCTCCGCCCCGACGGATCCCGACTCCGTGGCGGGGCAGAGCGCGCAACTGGTGGGCGACCTCGTTTCCGCGCATCCGGCGATCGTCGGCCTCGGCGCCTGCTGCCCCGGGATCGTGGATGAGGATCGGGGGATCGTCGTCTACGCCTCGAACCTCAACCTCCGTGAAGCCGAGCTCCGCTTAGAGCTGGAGGAGGCGGCCGGACGGCCGATCCGCCTCCTCCATGACGGGCGTTCGGCGGGCTTGGCCGAGGGGCTGCTCGGCGCGGGGCGCGGAGCGTCCTCCTTCGTCATGATCCCCATCGGAACCGGGATCTCCGCAGCGCTGTGCTTCGGCGGGGATCTGTGGGCCGGTGCGAGCTTCTCCGCCGGGGAGATCGGGCACTCGCCGGTCTTCCCCGAGGGCGAAGCCTGCGCGTGCGGTCAGAGGGGCTGCCTCGAGGTCTACGCCTCGGCGAAGGGGCTGGTGAAGCGTTACCGCGCGGCGGGCGGCGAGGCTGCAGGAGCGCGCGGCGTCGAGGCGCGTCTCGGCGAGGACCCGCGCGCCGACGAGGTCTGGGCCGCGGCCATCGACGCCCTGGCGATCTCCTTGACGCAGATGACCTTCGCCCTCGACCCCGAAAGATTCGTGATCGGCGGCGGATTGTCTCGGGCCGGCGAGGTCCTCCTCGATCCGCTCCGCCGGGAGCTCGCCTCCCGTCTGCGATGGCGCAAGGCGCCGGAAGTCGTGCGAGCGGGGCTCGGTTCGACGGCGGGCAGGTGGGGCGCGCTCATCGCCGCCGCCCGTGCCGTCGGCTCCGAGTGCTACCGGGAGTGGAGCGTCCTCGAGCAGGTGGTCCCGTGATGACCCGGGTGGAGCTGTGCGTTCAAGACCTCGAGGGCGCGCGCATCGCCCGCGAGGTCGGCGCGGATCGGGTCGAGCTGTGCGCGGACATCTCCGTCGGCGGTCTGACTCCTTCCTTCGAGCTCGTTGAAGCGGCGTCCC
Source organism: Schaalia sp. (assembly GCF_050312375.1). NCBI lineage: Bacteria > Bacillati > Actinomycetota > Actinomycetes > Actinomycetales > Actinomycetaceae > Schaalia > Schaalia sp. Next base: position 57,455 of record NZ_JBNOYB010000024.1, on the reverse strand, counting down.
GTCTGGGCTTCCCGGGAGGGATCGCGGTCCTCGTGCGGCCGAGGGCGGGAGACTTCGTCCACGACTCCCGGGAGATCGGCGTCATCGAAGGAACGATGAGGGACTACTCGGAGCGCTTGGGCCGCGCAGCCCGTCTCGCCTTCGTCGTCGGCGTCCTCGATGAGAGGGGACTCATCCACCGGGAGGCGATCCGCTCCTTCCGCGAGGCCGCGGGAGACCATGACCTGGTATTCCATCGGGCCTTCGATCGGCTCGAGGACCGCTACGAGGGACTCGAGATCCTGCGCGGACTCGGGGTCGATCGCGTTTTGACGACCGGCGGCCATGAGTCCGAGGCGGACCCGACTGAATTGCGGCGCCTCATCGAGGCCGCCGGGGACGACATCACGATCCTGGCCTCCGGGGGGCTGCGCTCGGGGAACGTCGCGCGGATCGTCTCCCTCAGCGGGGCCAGGGAAGTGCACATGCGCGCGCCGGCCGGACCGGATCGGACCGATCCCCGGGAGGCCGCGGCGATCATGTCGGCTCTCACACCCCCCGACTGGTGATGCCCGCCCCCGGCCCTACAATGGGGGGCATGCGCGATGCCCTCGATGAACCGACCGGACCCGGAGCCCCCGAGGGGCCGGGTGGACCGTCGACCCGCACTTCGACGGGACTGCTGGAGCGGACCGAGGTCGAGCAGGAGAAGTCGCCGGGCGACGGCGATCGCTTCGCTCATTTCGTGCGCAAGGACAAGGCGGATTCCTCGATGATCACGGGGCAGCCCGTCGTGGCCCTGTGCGGGAAGGTCTGGATCCCCACCCGGGACGCCTCGAAGTACCCCGTGTGCCCGACGTGCAAGGAGCTGCGGGATTCGATGGGGAAGAACGGCCGCAATTGGCCCTTCTCCGACGGTTCGGGAGGCTCCGGCAAGTGAGTGCGGCGCAGGATCGGTCTCATTTCCCCGCCCGCGCCTCAGCATCCGCCGCCAGAACCCTTTCGCCCTCCTTCCCCGATCGCGCGCGCAAGGGGACCGCGGGGAGTCTGCGCGCGTGGCAGGCTGAAGCGCTCCGCCTCTACCTCGAGCGGGCGCCCAGGGATTTCCTCGCCGTCGCGACTCCGGGCGCCGGGAAGACGACTTTCGCCCTGAGGATCGCCGTCGAGCTCATGGGGGCGGGCGTCGTCGACAAGGTGACCGTCGTATGCCCGACGGAGCATTTGAAGACGCAGTGGGCCGACGCCGCGGCGCGCGTCGGCATCCACATCGACCCGGCCTTCTCGAACGCGCAGGGGCGGGCTGGCTCGCATTTCGACGGCGTCGCCGTGACTTATGCGCAGGTCGCGGCCAATCCTTCCGTGCATTCGGCGCGGACGAGGGCGAATCCGACCCTGGTGATCCTCGACGAGATCCATCACGCGGGTGACGCCCTGTCGTGGGGCGACGGGGTGCGCGAGGCCTTCGATTCGGCGACCAGGCGCCTCGCCCTCACGGGCACGCCCTTCCGCTCGGACACCTCACCGATCCCCTTCGTCCGCTACGAGGCGGACGCGGACGGGATCCGCCGCTCGAAGGCGGACTACACCTACGGCTACGGCGACGCCCTGCGGGACAAGGTCGTCCGTCCGGTCCTCTTCATGTCCTATTCGGGCACGATGTCGTGGCGGACGAACGCGGGCGACGAGATGTCGGCCCGCTTGGGCGAGCCCCTGACGAAGGACATGATGAAGCAGGCGTGGCGGACGGCCCTCGACCCCAAGGGGGAGTGGATTCCCGCGGTCCTGCGCGCCGCCGACCTCCGCCTCGAGGAGGTGCGCCGCCAGATCCCCGACGCGGGGGGCCTCGTGATCGCCTCGGACCAGACGAAGGCCCGGGCCTACGCGCGTCATCTGCGCGAGATCACCGGTCGTGCCCCGGTGGTCGTCCTCTCCGACGATGCCGACGCCTCGGATCGCATCGACGCCTTCCGCGAGGGCGACGAACGGTGGATGGTCGCGGTCCGCATGGTGTCCGAGGGTGTGGACGTTCCGCGCCTCTCGGTGGGCGTCTACGCGACGAACACCTCGACCTCGCTCTTCTTCGCCCAGGCCGTCGGCCGTTTCGTGCGGGCCCGCAGGCGCGGCGAGACCGCGACCGTCTTCATTCCCTCCGTCGTCCAGCTCCTCGATCTGGCCGGCGAGATGGAGGTCGAACGCGACCACGCCCTCGACCGCCCCAAGCCCGAGGGCGAGGACGCGATGTGGAACCCGGAGGACGCCCTCATGCAGGCGGCGAACCGGCAGGAGAGGGCTTCATCGGATCTGCTCGGCCAGTTCGAGGTCCTCGGCGCCGATGCCGAGTTCGATTCGGTCCTCTTCGACGGCGCGGCCTGGGGGCAGGGCGCCGAGGTGGGCTCGGAGGAGGAGCAGGAGTACCTGGGGATCCCGGGCCTTCTCGACGCCGACCAGGTGACGACGCTCCTTCGTGCGCGCCAGGCCGAGCAGATGGCCGCGCAGTCGAAGCAGAAGTCGGCGTCGCGGATGCGCGAGCAGAACGCGGGCCTGGCCGATCACCGCGTGCGCGCGGCCAAGCGCAAGGAGCTGTCCCACCTCGTGTCCTCGTGGTCGCGCAGGTCGGGCGAATCGCACGCGATGATCCACTCGAAGCTGCGGACCCGATGCGGCGGCCCTGAGATCGCCCAGGCGACCACCGAGCAGATCGAGGCGCGCATCGCGCTCTTGCGCGAGTGGTTCGTCGGCCGCTCCTGACCCGGCTCCTCCCGCCGGGGAGCGGGACGGAGCGGAAGACAGCGGGACGCGGGAACGGGCCCCTTCGGGTCCGCCCTTCGTCGTCGGGCGCCTCCGCCCTCGGCGATTGGATTCCCGAGGGCGGTCGGACTCAGCCCTCGATGTAGCGGGTCGGGATCGCCGTTTCTCCTTCAGAGAGCCTCCACGCCTGGTAGGGCAGCTCGTTGCGGGTCCGGACGTGGTGGGCCTGCGCCTTCTCCAGAGCGCCGTCCTTCCACAGCTCGGATCGGATCTCACCCTTCGTGATGAGCGGGATCTGCAGGCGGCGCGCGCCGAGCTCGTCGAGCTTGGCCTCAGCGGCTTCGCGGGAGGAGGCGACGACGAGGATCTCCTCAGCGGCGTAGCCCTCCTCGTCGAGCACGCGGCCCGCGAGCTTGCGCCCGCCGACGGTCGACTTCGACTCGGACTTCTTCGCGACCGGCTTCATGACGCCGTCGTCGCCCTCGCGCGCGACGAGCTTGTACACGAGAGCCGCAGTGGGCACGCCCGAGCCGGTGACGAGTTTCGTGCCGACCCCGTAGGAGTCGATGGGGGCGGCGCCGAGGGCGGCGATCGCGTACTCGTCCAAGTCGTTCGTCACCGTGATCTTCGTGGTGGTGGCGCCGAGGGCGTCGAGCTGTCCGCGGACCTTGAAGGCCTGTGCGACGAGGTCGCCGGAATCGATGCGGACCGCGCCGAGCTCACCGCCAGCTGCGCGCGCCGCCTCGACGGCGTTGAGGACCCCCTGCGGGATGTCGTAGGTGTCGACGAGGAGGGTCGTTCCCGGTCCGAGAAGGGCGATCTGCGCGTCGAAGGCCTCGCGTTCGGAATCGTGCAGGAGCGTGAAGGAGTGCGCGGCCGTGCCGATGGCCCTGATGTTGTAGCGCTTCGCCGCCTCGAGGTCGGAGGTCCCCGCGAAACCGCCGATGATGGCGGCGCGCGCCGCGGAAACGGCGGCGCGCTCATGGGCGCGCCGCGCGCCCATGTCCATGCAGGGGCGGCCGTGCGCGGCGATGGTCATGCGGGACGCGGCGGAGGCGATCGCGCAGTCGTGGTTGAGGATCGACAGCAGAAGGGTTTCGAGGATCGTGCATTCGGCGAAGGTGCCCTCGACGGTGAGCAGCGGCGAGCCCGGGAAGTAGCACTCGCCCTCGGCGTAGCCCATCATGTCGCCGGAGAAGCGGAACTCCTTGAGGTAGTCGAGGGTCTCATCCGAGACGATGCCCCGCGCGTGGAGGAAGTCGATCTGCTCGGGCTCGAACTCGAAGCGCTCGAGGGCCTCGAGGATCCGGCCCGTTCCGGCGACCACGCCGAAGCGCCGCGTCGCGGGGAGCCTGCGCCCGAAGACCTCGAAGACGGAGGGCCTCATCGCGGTGCCCGTCTTCAGGGCGGCGTCGATCATCGTGAGCTCGTACATGTCCGTCAGCAAGGACGTGGAAACCGAAGATGGCATAGGGCGAGGGTATCGCGATCCGGGTGCGGGTCGAGAGGCGAAACCTCAGCGATTCGACGAATCCTTGCATAGTGTGGAGCCATGCCGAGCACGACAGCCCTTCCTCAAGGCGCGACATCGACGCGATCGACGCCGATCCCGTCGTGGCGCACCGTCGTCTGGGACGACCCTGTGAATCTCATGGATTACGTGACGGGCGTCTTCATCAGGCATTTCGGCTATTCGGCCTCGAAGGCGCGGGCGCTGATGATGGAGGTCCACACCCGCGGCCGCGCGGTGGTCTCGACCGGGATGCGCGAACGCATGGAGGCGGATGTGGTCGCCATGCACGGCTACGGCCTGAAGGCGACCCTGGAGGCGGTCTCGTGATCGGAGCGTTCCGCTTCGAGGAGGGCGTCTACCGGGCGAGACTCGAAGCCCCCTATTCGACCCTCATCGCGCGGCTCATGCGCGAGATCCTCGTCGTCCTGGACGAGCCGGGGGAACTGGGGAGTTTCATTCAGGCGGCGACGCAGCTGGAGACGGAACGGCCGGCTCCCGAGGAGCGCGCGCTGGGGCACCTGCTCCCCGCGATGAGCGAGGATCCGGAGGACGCTTCGGGCCTTCGCGCACTGACGGAGGACTTCCTCCGGGCGGAGAAGTCCTCGCGCTTGCGGGTCGTCGGCGGGCAGATCGAGCGGGTGGCGCTCCACGGGGGAGCCGAGGTCGAAGTCGCGCCCGACGAGGTGTGGGAATGGCTGGCCGCGCTCAATGATCTTCGTCTCGGTCTCGCCGGCGAGCTCGGCCTCGAAACCGATGGGGACGTCGAGCGCATCGAGGCTCTCGCCTGCGCGGATCCGGACGGGAGCCGCGAGCAGCCCGCCGCTGCGATCTACTCGCTGCTCACCTGGTGGCAGGATTCACTCATCGCGGCCCTGAACTCTTCGGAGGCGTCGAACTAGGGTCGAAGCATGGACAACGCGCCGATTGGCATCTTCGACTCCGGCCTGGGGGGCCTGACCGTTGCGCGCGCCATCATCGACAAGCTCCCCGACGAGGAGATCTGCTACCTGGGGGACACGGCGCACACCCCCTACGGCCCCCGTCCGATCGCCCAGGCGCGCCGCTTCACCCTGGAATGCTTGGACGCCCTCGCTTCGCGGGGCGTGAAGGCCCTGGTGATCGCCTGCAACACGGCGACGGCGGCCGCCATTTCGGATGCGCGTGAACGCTATTGGATCGACGCGCGGATCCCCGTCATCGAAGTGATCACGCCGGCTGCCCGCCGGGCGGTCGCCACGACCCGGAATCGGCGCGTCGGCGTGATCGGCACGGAGGCGACGATCCAGTCCGAGGCGTATCGCCATGCGCTCGCGGCCGTTCCCGGTTTGACGGTGGTCGAGCAGGCCTGCCCGCAGTTCGTCGAATTCGTCGAGCGCGGCGTGACGACGGGCCCGGAGCTGGAGGCGGTCGCGCGCGAGTATCTGGAGCCCCTCAAGGCCGCGGATGTCGACACCCTGGTCCTGGGCTGCACGCACTACCCCCTGCTCACGGGGGTGATCGGCCGCGTCATGGGCGATTCGGTCTCCCTGGTGACCTCGTCCGAAGCGACTGCGAACGCGACCTACAACGAATTGGTCGATCGCGCTCTCCTGCACGAGCCCTGGGCCGAGGGCCGCTCCCCCTCGCACCGCTTCCTCACCACCGGCGCGGGCGAGTCCTTCCCGCGTCTGGCCCGCCGCTTCTTGGGCCCCGAGGTGGCGCGCGTCGATGAGATCGCGATCGATTCGACGGAGACGGGCGCATGAGGCTGACGATCATCGGTTCGACGGGTTCGATGTCGGGTCCGGCGTCTCCGGCCTCGTGCTATCTCGTCCAATCCGAGGGCGCGGATCCGGTGACGGGCGAAGTGCGGACGTGGAACGTCGCGCTGGAGCTCGGGCCGGGATCCTTCGGGGCGCTGTGGCGCCACATCGATCCGCGCGACCTGGATGCGGTGGTCCTGTCGCACACGCATGCCGATCACATGGGGGACATCATCTCCTTGCAGGTCCATCGGCGCTGGGGCCCCGGGGCGGACCTGGGGCCGCTGCTCCTGGCGGGGCCGGTCGGCACGGTGGAGCGCATCCGTCAGATCGACGGCACGCGCCTCCCCGATGACTACTCCGGCGAGTTCACGATCCTCACGGTGCGCGCGGGGGCTCCCTACCGGGTCGGTCCGATGACCTTCACGCCCTTCCCCGGAGTGCATACGATCGAGTCCTTCGGCACGCGCATCGAGGGGCCCGCCGAGGGCGATCCCGATTCGCGGGTTTCGCTCTTCTTCACGGGGGACACCGATGAGGCCCCGGCGATTCTCGAGGGCGCTCGCGGCGTCGATCTGCTGCTCTGCGAGGTGGGCTTCACTCAGGCCGATGAGGTCCGCGGGATTCACATGGACGGGGTCCGGGCCGGACGGCTCGCGCGCGAGGCGGGGGTCGGGCGTCTGGTGGCCACGCACATCCAGCCGTGGACCGACCGGGAGGTCGTCGAGGGGGAATTGCGCTCCCAGTGGTCGGGGCCTCTCGATTTCGCCGATGCGGACAGGGTTTTCGTCCTCGGCCCTCGGTCTTAGGGGCGGCGGGCCCTTTCGGCGGATCGTGAGGCGCGCGTCCGCCGGTGCTGTCGGTGCTTCGGCTCTGCGGCTCAGGCTTGCGCGCCGCGCCAATCGCCGTGGTGCTCGGCGACCCACGAGAACAGGCCGGTGAGGACCTGGCCGGTCGCCGTTGAAATCGCGTCCTCGCCCTTGCGATGGCGGACGAGGATCCGCCGGTATCCGAGGCCGGGCAGCGTGGTGACGCGCATGCCGTCGAGGTTGATTCCGCGTACCGCCATCGAGGGCAGGATCGTCGAGCCCTTGCCCGCGCGGACGAGGGCGTGGGCGGCTTCGTAGTTGATGTAGGAGTAGGGCACCCACTTCGGGTGGCGCAGGGCCGATGAGATGCGCTCCATGGTGTGGTAGCCGATGGTCTCGGGGTGGACGCGCAGCCATTCGACATCGGCGAGGTCGCGTTCCGAGCCGACTTTGGGGGCGGATTCGGGGCTGACGAGGACCCAGGGCTCGTCGATGAAGGAGGTGTCGACGAAGCCCTTGGGCGCGATGCCGGGAGCGGTGTCGCGCTCGAGCATGAGCAGGTCGATGCGGCCGGCGCGCAGGTCCGCCATTCCGCGGGGCTCGTCGACCTCGTTGATGTGGATCTCGACTCCGGGAAGGTCGCGTTCGAGGGTGGAGGACAGGGGCAGGAGGACGTTGCGGATGACTGTCTGGAATCCGCCGATGCCGACGACGCCGGTCACCTGTCCGGTGATCGGGCGGAGGTCGCGGGCGATCTCATTGAGGTCGTTCTCGATGCGTTCGGCGCCCTGCACGAGGATGCGGCCCGCGGGGGTGAGCATCGCGCCGGTGGGGGCGCGGTCGAGGAGGGTGAGTCCGACTTCTTCTTCCAAGCGTCTGATCTGCTGAGATACCGCCGAGGGGGTGAGTCCCAGGACATCGGCGGCGGCGACGATGCCGCCTTCCCGATGGACTGCGAGCAGGTGGGAGAGGCGTCTCGGGTCGATGCGCACGGGAACCTCCTGGTATGTAGAAAAAATGAATCTGTGTTGAAGTGTACTTCGATTGGACTATATGTGCATTTCGGGCACAATAGTGGTATGGCGCACGGGAGCACCTGAATCCCGGCGCCTCGAACAAAAGGGGTCCGACATGTCGACGTTCATCCGCGCTCGCCTCGTCCAGTTCCGCTCCTACGTCACCAGGTACCGTCGCCAGCAGAGGGACGAACTCCAATTCTGCATGGACCGGCCGATCTACGGGTCCCTCGTCGCCCGCTGAGACGGACGGCGGGGCGCACCCGGCGCGAGACCGCCCGGCGCCGCCCGTGAGCATCGGGCGGCCGACGGGCTCGCCCGCCCTCGTCACCCGTGCGCTGAAAGCTCCATCGCCTGAAGGATCGACGGAACGAGAGCCCTGAAGGCGATGCCGCGATGGCTGATCGCGTTCTTCTGCTCGGGCGTCATCTCCGCAGTCGTCACCTCGAATCCGTCGGGAACGAAGATCGGGTCGTAGCCGAATCCGCCCTCGCCCCTCCGCTCGCGGATCAGGACCCCCTTCACCTCACCGCGCTCGACGAACTCGCGCCCATCGGGGAGCACGAGGGCCGCGGCGGAGACGAAGGACGCCCGACGATTCCGATCGGGCACGTCCGACAACTGAGCGAGGAGAAGGCTGAGATTGGCCTCATCATCCCCGTGCCGACCGGACCAGCGCGCGGAGAAGATCCCGGGAGCACCGCCCATGACCCCGACCGCCAGGCCCGAATCATCCGCAAGCGCGGGCAGGCCCGTCAGCGCGACAAGTGCCCGCGCCTTGATGAGCGCGTTCTCCTCGAAGGACGCGCCGTCCTCCACGGGATCGGGCGCGTTGAAATCGGACATGCGCGCAATGCCGTCGACCGTCGAGCCGCCCAGAGCCTCGGAGAGGATCGCCTCGAGCTCGCTGATCTTGTGCGCATTCGAGGTCGCGAAGACGAGGCGGGGCGCGCCCTCATCGGGCCGGGCGCCGTGGACGGAGGCGGCAGGGGCGGCGGGATCCTGAACGGCGCTCATGCCAGCGTCACCGTCTCACCGGGCTCGGCGGCCAAGGCGCGCTTTTGCAGGTCGGCGAGCTGAGCGTTCCCGATCGAGGCGAGGTCGAGCAGATCGGACAGCTCGTCGCGCGAGAAGGGGCGGTGCTCGGCGGTGCCCTGGACTTCGATGAAGGCGCCCGAACCGGTCTGCACGACGTTCATATCGGTCATCGCGCGCACATCCTCGACGTAGGGCAGATCGAGCATCGGCGTGCCGTCGACGACGCCGACCGAAATCGCCGACACGGAGTCGGTGAGGACGGGGGAGGCGGCCTTCGGAGTGATGAGCCCCCGTTCGACGCCCCAGTTCACGGCCTCGGCGAGGGCGACGTAGGCGCCGGTCACCGAAGCGGTGCGGGTGCCGCCGTCGGCGCGCAGGACGTCGCAGTCGAGGACGATGGTGTTCTCCCCCAGGGCGGTCACGTCGATGATCGCGCGAAGCGAACGGCCGATGAGCCGGGAGATCTCCTGAGTGCGCCCCGAGACCTTGCCCTTGACGGATTCACGCTGGGAGCGCTCCGAGGTCGCGCGCGGGAGCATCGCGTATTCGGCGGTGAGCCAGCCCTCGCCGCTGCCCTTGCGCCACCTCGGCACGCCCTCGGTGAGGGAGGCGACGCACAGGACGCGGGTCCGTCCGAACTCCACGAGGACGGACCCCTCGCCCGTCCCGGACCACGAACGGGTGAGGGAAACGGGGCGGAGCTGGTCGAAAGCGCGCCCGTCGGCGCGAAGATCACTATTCGTCATGGGCCCCAGCCTAGTCGAGGGCGTTAGCGTGGAGTCATGAGCCTTCATCTTCCCCTGGCGCGCGGGCGCCTGCTCCACACGGCTGCGCTGCGCGAGGCGGTCGATCCCGTCGCGCTCATGAGGGAGGGGACGGGCGCCCTGCGAGGGCTCGCCGGCCCGGCCGCCGAGGAGGCGTCGCGAATCCGCAGCACCGGCGTGATCGCGGTGACCCGCGAGGGCTCCGTCTGCCTCGATCCCCCTCCGCTCGGGCCGGCCGCTGCTCCTCATCGGGCGGGCCCCGCGCGATCCTCGCAGATCGACGAGGGCGCGCGCCTGCGCCGGATCGAGGGGGAGGATGCGGAGCGCCTGCTGGGCGCGCGCGCCCTGCCCCTGCTCATCGGCGCGAACGCGAAAGGCGAGCTCCTCGTCGCCCTCGTCGCGGATGCGCCCGATCCGCGGCTCGGGCGCTGGATACACCTGAGGAGCTGCGCGCACCTGATCGCCGACGACGAGTCCGCTCTCGCGGTGAGCGCGACGGCCCTGGCGGCCTGGCACGCGGACTACCGCTTCTGCCCGGCCTGCGGGACGCGGACGCGCCCGATCCTGGGCGGGTGGGCGAGTGAATGCGCGGCCTGCGGCCGTCAGGAGTATCCGCGTCAGGACCCGGCGATCATCGTGGCGGTCCTCGATGAGCGGGATCGTCTGCTCCTCGCCCACAACACGGCGTGGCCCCATCCGCTGGCGTCTTTGATCGCGGGTTTCGTCGAGGCCGGTGAGACGCCGGAGGCGGCCGCCCGGAGGGAGGTGCTCGAAGAGGTCGCGCTGGTGATCGACGCGCCCGTCTATCGGGCGGCGCAGCCCTGGCCCTTCCCCCGTTCGCAGATGATGGGCTACGCGGCGCGCCTTTCCCCCCATTCGCCTCTTGAGCCCGCGCCCGACGGCGCGGAGATCGACTGGGCCGGGTTCTTCACGCGCGACGAGGTCGCGAAGGCCCTTCGCGGGGGCGATTTCGTGGCGCCGGGGCCCGCGTCGATCGCCCATTCGATGATCGTCGACTGGTTCGGAGGCCCCCTTCCGACGCCCGGCCCCTGATGGGGATGAACGGAAGACGCCCGAGGGGCGTGGGATGATCGGGGTATGAATGAACGCGACCCCGAAGCGCTGCTCGACGCCCTGGACCCGGATCAGCGGGCCGTGGCACTGCAGGTGACGGGCCCGCTCGCCGTGCTCGCGGGCGCGGGAACGGGGAAGACCCGGGCGATCACCTATCGGATCGCCTACGGCACCGCGATCGGCGCCTATCCGCCCGATTCGGTGCTGGCGGTGACCTTCACGAGGCGCGCGGCCTTCGAGATGCGGCATCGGCTCGCGGGCCTGGGCGTGCCGAGGGCGCAGGCGCGGACCTTCCATTCGGCGGCCCTGCGTCAGTTGCAGCACTTCTGGCCGACGGTGATCGGCGGGCCGATGCCGTCGATCCTCGCGCACAAGGCGTCGATCGTGTCCTCGGCCGCTGCGAGGCTCGGAATCGCCGCCGATAAGACGATCGTGCGCGACCTGGCCGCGGAGGTCGAGTGGGCGAAGGTGTCACTGGTCGATTCAGAGCATTACGCCGAGAAGGTGGAGGCCGGCCATGAGGTGCCCGCGGGTTTGAGCGCCGATGACATGGCGCGCCTCCTCGACGTGTACGAGGACGCGAAGTCCGAGCGGGGGGTCATCGATTTCGAGGACGTGCTCGTGATCCTGTGCGGCATGCTCCAGGAGCGCTCCGATGTGGCGGCGAAGGTGCGCGCGCAGTACCGGCATTTCGTGGTCGACGAGTTCCAGGACGTGTCGGCGATCCAGCGCCGACTGCTGGACCTGTGGCTGGGGGAGCGGCACGACGTGTGCGTCGTCGGTGATGTGGCGCAGACGATCTACTCCTTCGCGGGTGCGGATCCGGCGCATCTGCTGGACTTCCCGCGGCGCCATCGGGGCGCGCGGGTCTTGGAGCTGAGGCGCGACTATCGTTCGACTCCGCAGATCGTGGCGGTGGCGAACGGATTGATGGCGCATGCGAAGGACTCCGGCGCGGTGCGCTTGCAGTCGCAGCGGCCCGGCGGCGCTGCGGTGCGTTTCACGACCTACGCCTCTGACGCCGAAGAGGCCGAGGGCGTGGCCGCGAAGGCCGAGGGCCTCATCGCCTCGGGGGTGAGACCCGATGCGATCGCGGTCCTCTTCCGGACGAACGGTCAGTCGCAGGCCTTCGAGGAGGCCTTCGCCGCAAGGGGGATCCCCGTCGCCCTGTCGGATGGCAGGCCCTTCTTCCAGCGCGAGGACGTGCGCAATGCGATGCGCGTGCTCACGACCGCTGCGAAGTTCGCCGACCCTCAGGCGCCCGCGTCCCTGGTCGAGGCCGTGACTGCGCAGTTGGAGGCCGTGGGGTGGACGCCGGAGGCCCCTACGGGCGGGGCGGCTCAGGAGCGCTGGGGGAATCTGAGGGCGATCGTGTCCTGGGCGGAGGACTCGTCCGCGAGGGATATCGCGGAGTTCGTCGCTGAAATGGAAGAACGCGCCCAATACCAGGTCGAGCCCGATAAACGGGGCGTGGAACTGACGACCCTGCACGCGGCCAAGGGCTTGGAATGGGATGCCGTCTTCCTGGTGGGCGCCGCCGAAGGGCTGCTGCCGATCTCCTACGCGAAGACTCCCGAGGCCAAGGAGGAGGAACGCCGCCTCCTGTACGTGGGCATCACGCGCGCCCGGGATGTCCTTGAGATCTCGTGGGCGAAGACGCGGGGCGCGGGCTCTAGGGGTGCGCGCAAGCGCTCCCAGCTGCTGGACGGCGTATGGCCCGACGACGCGGCATCGCCGAGGACGTCGCGCCGGGCGAGCGGGAGGGAAGCGGCCCGTGATTTCGCGGCGAGGGCTTCTGAGGAGGACCTGGCCCTCTACGAGGAACTGCGGGCCTGGCGGAGCGCCACCGCGAAGGCGGGCGGCCGCCCGCCCTTCGCGGTGTTCACCGACCAGACTCTCAGGGAGATCGTGCTGTCGCGTCCGACCGGCTTCGAGGGCCTCCTGCAGGTGAAGGGCATCGGCGAGGTGAAGGCGCGCATGTTCGGGGCTCATGTCCTGGCGATCGTCGCGGGCGAGCAGGTGGACCTGCCGGAGGCCGAGTAGGCGAGGCGCCGTCGCCTGCGGGTCAGCCCCGCCGCCGCATCCCGGCCCCGCCGTCTTCCGGCTCGCCCCTCCCGACGCCCGGGGCCCGCTTCCGTTTCATCCCCTCGGGGACGGCCCCCTTCCCCTGGCGGCTCCCGGCATCATCGGCGGGGAAGGGAGGGCCCGCGGCGCCGCAGCCGCACTGCGGGTGCGGCGCGACCTCGAGCGGGTGCGGGCGCCCGAGCGCATCGATCCGGACGATCCGCCCGCAAGACGCGAGAGCGCGCTCCCCGAGGGCGAAAGCGCGAATCATCCCGGCGGCATGAACGGCGGCCGCGTAGAGGGAGACGAGCGGAGGCTCGGGCGGGCCCCCGTCCCGGGTCGCGTAGACCTCGGCCGGGTGGAAGGGGTCGGACTCCGCTCGCCGGAGCGCCACGCAGTGGGCGCAGGCGGTGCGTCCGGGGACAGTGAGGGGACCGAGCTCGTAGCCGTCGGCGCAGGCCCTGATCGGCAGATGGGGCTGATCCTGGACGAGCAGGGAGGCGAGGGGCGCCGGGTCACCATGGCCTCCGCCCGCGCAGATCACCAGGTCCGGGCTGCTCAAGGAGGAGACCGTGATGCCCGTGCCGGCGACGGCCTTCGCCAGCGCGATCGGGAGCTTCATGCCCAGTGCAGCGGATCCGAGGGCGAGGTGCAGGGGCGCGGGCACCGTCCTCGGGCTCCTGGGATCGACGTGGAGGCTGAAGGTTTCGGACAGGACGCCGATCAGGGCGAGCGACAGGAGATCCGCGCCTTGAATCGCGATGCCGAGCCGGGGCCGCTCGGTTTCGAGCATGTCGTCGGCGAGGAGGCGGGCGGCGATGTCGGGGCGGAGCAGGGCGGGCGCGCCGGTTCCGCGCGGCGAGGAGGATCGAAGGGCGCGGATGAGCGCGCCGGTTTCGAGCCCGTCGAGCCCGTGCAGGGTCGTGGCGCGCGAGAGACCCGCGTTCAGGTGCAGTGCGCCCGGCCCGCGCCGCGTGGCCGTCGTTCCTTTGCGAAGTTGCGTTCCCACGCCAGAAGTATCGGGCGGCGAGGGCGGGAGCGGAGCCCGTCCACAGGCCGATCCCTTCAGGCCTTGTCGGCGCCGCCCTCGTCCTGCGGAGCATCGGCGTTCTTCGGAGCATCCGCATCCTCCGAAGGATCGTGATCGGGGGAGGTCGCGTCATCGGCGTTCCCGAAACCCGCCTTGGCCAGGGTCTCCGCCTCCGGATCGAGATCCGGGGTGACCCCGTCCGCCCAACCCATCGTGCCCTCGAGCAGGGCCTCGAGGGCCGCGTCGATGTCCGCGTCCTGCTCTCCGGCGGCTCGGCGCATGACGAGGAAGGTGTCGGGGGAGTCGAGCTCGGCGATCGTGGGCACCATGTCGGGATGGGACCACAGGGCGTCGCGGGCGGCGGCGTCGGAGTCGGCCTCGACGAGGGCGAAGATCTTCGCCGCGCCTCGGGCCCGCCGCGGGCGCATCTTCAACCCGATGAGCTCGCCGAGGACCTGTTCGGCCGGTCCCCCCGAGGCGCGCCTGCGGCGCATCATCTCGCGCAACTGGTCGGCGTGCGGCAGGTAGGGGGCGACGGCGCGCGCGGTGACCACCTCGACCCAGCCCTCGATCAGGGCCAGGATCGTCTCGAGCCGGTCGAGGCTGCGCTGCTGCTCCGCCGTGACGCCGATGGCGAAGACCCCGCCCGAGAGCGCTGACTCGATGGAACCCGGGTCGCTCGGGTCGAAGGAACGGGCCGCTTCAGCGATGGCGTCCTCGTCGATGGCGATGCGCGCGCAATAGCTTTCGACAGCGCGGATGAGATCGCCGTGAAGCCAGGGCACGGCCGCGAAGAGCCTGCGGTGGGCGCATTCGCGGACGGCGAGGAAGTGGAGGACCTCGTCGAAGGGGATGTCGAGTCCGTCTGCGAAGGCGTCGACATTGGAGACGACGAGTCCGGTGACTCCGCCTTCGACCAGGGGCAGGCCGACATCGGTCGAGCCGAGCGCTTCGGCGGCGATGCCGGTGAGGGCGCGCGAGATCTGCGAGGCGAACATCATCGCGGACAGCTTCGGGACGAGCTCCTGGGTGCGTCCGAGCATCTGGGCGATGCCGGGCGGCAGCGGGGCTTCGTCGGCCTCGGAGCCGAGGCGGCCGCCGAGGACCTCCCCGAGCGCGCGCGACACGTTCTGCGCGACGGGTTCGGTCATGCGCTTCCACATGGGCAGCGTCTGGTCGATCCATTCCGAGCGGGTCCACGCGCGCCGCTCGAGGGGCCCGGGTTCGAAGGCGGTCGCCGTGTCGAGCCACAGGTCGGCCACCGTCATGGCGCGTTTGGCCTGTTCCGCCTGCGCGGCGGTGAGGACGGGGTCGCCGTTCCGGTAGATCGCCTGTCGGGCCGAGTCGGTGACGATGCGCCAGTCGACCGGCCCGCTCGAGGTGTTCATGAGGAACTGGAATTGGCTGAGTGCGGCGTTCAGGGCCGCGGGATCGGAGAACTGCGGGGGCAGCTTCGCAGGGTCGAAGCCCTGGGCGCGCAGAGCGCGGGCGGCCTCTTCGGCTGCTTCGTCTCCGAGCATCTTGCGGAGGAATTCGTCGAAGGGGGTGGGCTCTGGAGCGTCCTGGGTCATGTCTTGACACTACCGCCACTGCTCGGAAGGAGCGTGGTGAAAGCTGTGTGTGCGCCAAGAGCTGAAGGGGACTTTCCTGGAAACGCGTGCGCGGCGCGACGCGGCGGCCGCTACGGGCGACAATGCCAGGGTGGAAGAAGAGGAGCATGCGGTGAACGGCCTTCAAGACCCCCGGGGCGACGAGGGCGGGACGCGCAGTCGACATGGCGGAGACGAGCGGGAGGGGCGCTGGAACGGGCGCGCTCCGGGAGGCGGCGCTGCCCTTGCCGGGCCCCTCGGCCGACGCGGGCCCTTCGGATTCGGCGTCGGGCGGATCGGCCTCCTGGCCCTGGCCCTCGTCGTCGCCCTGGTGCTGTTCATCGTGCCGATGCCCTACGTCGTCGAATCCCCCGGCCCCACCTTCGACGTGGCGGGCCAGTACCGGGGGACGGCGCTCATCGAGGTCTCGGGGACGGACCCGAAGACGGGCGGGCAGATCGAGGCCGAAGCTGCGCATGAGGCCGGAACGGGCGCGGGCGAACTGCGGATGGTGACCGTCTCGGAGTCCGGAGGGCCCGGGCGCCGCCTGAATCTGGTGCAGCTCATCTCCGCCTACTTCGATTCGACGGCCAAGATCATCCCCTATTCCCAGGCCTATCCCGATACCGCGACGAAGGAGCAGGTGGATGCGGCGCAGTCCGTGTTGATGCGCTCCTCCCAGTCGACTGCGGAGGCGGCTGCCCTGACGCACCTCGGGTGGGAGGTCCCCGCGAAGGTGACGATCCGCGGTGCGACCGCGGGCTCTGACGCGGAGGGGAAGGTCGAGGACGGCGACGTCCTGGTCTCGGTGACCGACGCCCAGGGCGTCGAGCACCCGATCGACCGGGCCGCAACGGTCTTCGACCTCGTGAAGGCCACTCCGGTCGGCTCGGTCCTCACCGTGAACACGGAGCGGGACGGGGAGCCGATGTCGGCGAAGATCACGACCGTGTCCGGAGGGGAGGGGGCCCGGGGTTCCCGTCTGGGCGTCTACCTGGACGTCGACGTCGACCTCCCGCTTCAAATCGCCTTCAACCTCGGTGAGGTGGGAGGCCCCTCGGCGGGCATGATGTTCGCCCTCGGGATCATCGATCGACTCACGCCGGGCGACCTCATGGGCGGTCGTTCGATCGCGGGCACGGGGACGATGAGCTACAACGGCGAAGTCGGGGCGATCGGCGGCATCGTGCAGAAGATGAACGGGGCGAAGCGCGACGGCGCCGCCTTCTTCCTCGCCCCGGCCTCGAACTGCGGCGAAGTCGTGGGCAACGAGCCGCCCGGATTGCAGGTGGTGGCCGTCTCGACTCTCGACGAGGCGGTGTCGGCGGTGAAGGCGATCGCCGCAGGGGACGGCGAGTCCCTTCCGACCTGCGCTTCCGTCCTCGGGAAGTGAAGCGGGGCCGCGCTCGGGGCGGTGAACGGGCTCAGTCCCGCTGCTCGGGCTCCAAGGAGACCAGGAGGGCCTCGACGAGGTTGGGGACCAGGCGCGATCCCTGCCCGACCTTGTCATCGGCGTCGAACGCGCGCGTGCGCAGGGCGCACCAGGACTCGCCGGTGCGCAGCGCGCCGACGGCGAGGCGCACATCCGAGCGCTGCGGGTGGTTCGTGATGAAGGCGAGAGCCTCTTCGGGGTCCTCCGGGGCCTGAGCCTCGACCTCGGGCGGGACGATGACGCGCTCGACGGTGAGGGCCGCGCCCACGACCTGGTCGGGCCATCCGAGGTGGCCGAGCACCTCTTCGAGGTCGTCTTCGGCGAGGTCCTCCTGGACGATCGCGGACAGGTGATCGGCGGTGCCGTCCCATCCGGCGCGGATCTGCGCGGCGAGGTCCTCGGGCAGTCCCGGCTGGTCGAGCAGCCCTGCGGTCGGCACGAGCGCGTACAGCGACGGGGCGTGGTCCCACCCGGCTCGGGCCGCTGTGCGCTCGATATCGACGACGACATTGGCGAGGGCGATCTGGCGCGATGTCGGCATCGCGGAGTTCTCGATGGTCATGGCCCCTATCGTCTCACGCGCGGCTTCGGGCGGAGGCCTCCAGCGGGCGATCCGGCCGCCGCCGGGTAGGATGGGGGCACTTCCGTCGATGTCAAGGAGTGAGGCTGTGAGCGCCTTCCCCATGTCAGGATCCTTTCCGCGACCGTCGAAGAAGGGAGGTGAAGAAGCCGACCGTCCTCGCATCGGACCGGGTTCGGTGACGATCCTCGTTCTCCTCGCGATCGTCGGCCTCATCTACGCCGCTTCGAGCGTGTGGACGGAGATCCTGTGGTTCAAGCAGATGAACTCGACGCGCGTGCTGCTCACCCAGTGGTTCGCATTCGCGGGTCTGTTCCTCGTGGGATTCCTTGTCATGGCCTCCGCGATCCTGCTCACCCTGAACTTCGTCTACCGGCACAGGGCCGCCTCGACGCGCGGTGAGGCCTCGGCGAATCTCCGCCAGTACCAGGAGGCTCTCGAGCCGCTCCGCCGGGTCGTCTTCTGGGGCCTCGCGCTTCTCCTGGGCGTGACTTCGGGCGCGAAGCTGGCGGGGGAGTGGCAGACCGTCCTCCAGTTCGTCAACCGCACGCCCTTCGGGACGACGGATCCGCAGTTCGGCCTTGACGTCTCCTTCTTCGTGTTCACGCTGCCCGCCCTCGACCTCCTCGTCTCCTTCCTCATGAAGACGACGCTCTTCGCCCTCGCGGCGGCGATCATCGTGTCCTACCTGTACGGGACGATCCGCCTGTTCCCCAGGCCGCACGCCTCCAAGCCCGCGCGCCACATCACCGGGATCCTCGCCGCGGTGGCCTCCCTGCTGTTCGGCGCGAATTACTGGCTGGGACGCTACGCGCTGCTCACCAAGCGCGGCTCCAACGTGGACGGCGCCATGTACGCCGACATCAAGGCGACGCTGCCGGCGCATTCGATCCTCGCGGTGATCTCGGTGCTCGTCGCCGTCCTCTTCCTCATCGCGGCGTTCAAGGGGACCTGGCGCCTTCCGGTCATCGGCGTCTCCGTGACCGTCGTATCAGCCCTGGTCGTCGGCGGGATGTATCCGGCGCTCATTCAGCAGTTCCGGGTCACCCCGAACGAGCGCGAACTGGAATCCCCCTACATCCAGCACAACATCGATGCGACCCTGAAGGCCTACGGGCTCGAGGGCCTCGAGTACACGAACTACGATGCGGCGACGGCCGCGCAACCGGGTCAGCTGCGCGAGGACTCGGAGTCGACCTCGCAGATCCGCCTGCTCGACCCGCAGGTCATCACGAAGACCGTCCAGCAGCTCCAGCAGTCGAGGCCCTACTACGGCTTCGACTCGGGCATGAAGGTCGACCGCTACACCGTCGGCGATGAGCGCCGCGACACCGTCATCGCCGTGCGCGAGATGAACCTCGCGGGCCTGTCGGCCGAGCAGCGCACCTGGGTGAACATGCACACCGTCTACACCCACGGTTTCGGCGTCGTCGCCGCGTACGGCAATACGCTCACCTCCGACGGCCTGCCCTCCTACTGGGAGCAGTCCGTGCCCTCCCGCGGTGAGATGGGCGACTACGAGGAGCGGGTCTACTTCTCGCCGAACGCCCCGCAGTACTCGATCGTGGGCGCCCCCGAGGGCGCGGACCCGCAGGAGCTCGATTACCCGGATGACAACGCCAAGGGCGGTCAGGTCGCCACCACCTTCACCGGCGATGGCGGTCCGAGCGTCGGCAACCTCTGGAACAAGCTCCTTTACTCGATCAAGTTCGCCTCGACGGACATCTTCTTCTCCTCGCAGACGAATTCGGCTTCGCAGATCCTGTACGTCCGCGACCCGCTGGCCCGTGTCGCGAAGGTCGCTCCCTTCCTCACCCTCGAGCAGGAGGCGTACCCGGCGGTCGTCGACGTCGACGGGGACCCCTCGACGCCCAAGCGCCTCGTGTGGGTGGTCGACGGCTACACGACCACGGACGACTACCCCTATTCGCAGCACGAATCGCTCGCTCAGACGACGATCGACTCGCAGTCGGACACCATGAGCCAGTACGTGCGCGCTGAGACGATCAACTACATGCGCAACTCCGTCAAGGCCATCGTGGACGCCTATGACGGTTCGGTCCGCCTGTTCCAGTGGGACCAGGAGGATCCGATCCTTCAGACCTGGATGAAGATCTACCCGGATCGCGTCGAGCCCCTGTCGCAGATCTCCGGCGACCTCATGAGCCACATGAGGTATCCGGAGGACATGTTCAAGGTTCAGCGCGAACTGCTCACGAGCTACCACGTGAAGAACGCTTCGGACTTCTACGCGGGCGGTGACCGCTGGCGGCTGGCCGAGGAGACCTCGACTGCCGTCTCGTCCTCGTCCGAGGGCGCGGTGGCGCCGTCGGCGACTCAGCCGCCCTACTACCTCACGATGCAGATGCCGGGCCAGGAGAGCGCCGAGTTCTCGCTCACCTCGGTCTTCGTCCCCGGCGGCGAGTCCAAGCGCGAGGCGATGGCGGGCTTCCTCGCGGTCGATTCCGAGACGGGCAATGAGCCGGGCAAGATCCGCGAGGGCTACGGCAAGCTGCGTCTGCTGGCCCTGCCCTCGTCGACGACGGTTCCCGGTCCGGGGCAGGTTCAGAACGCCTACGACTCGAATGAGACCATCGCCCGTCAGCTCAACCTGTTGAATCAGGCGGATTCGAAGGTCATTCGCGGCAACCTCCTCACCCTGCCCGTGGGAGGCGGTCTGCTTTACGTGCAGCCCGTGTACGTGCAGGGCACGGGTTCTGCGTCCTATCCGGTGCTGCGCTCGGTTCTGACGGCCTTCGGCAACCAGGTCGGTTTCGCACCGACCTTGGCCGAATCCCTCGATCAGACCTTCGGCGGCGACTCCGCGGCGACGGTTGCGGGCGCCGATCAGGACAGTGGGGGCGAGCAGGGGGCCGAGGGTGAGGCGCCCGTGACGCTGAGCGCGCAGCAGAAGCTCGCTCAAGCGCTGTCGGCCGCTTCGAAGGCGATGCAGGACTCGCAGACCGCTTTGAGCGGGGGCGACTGGGCCGCTTACGGCAAGGCCCAGGAGACGCTGAATGCGGCGATCGCCGCGGCGATCGAGGCCCAGAGTCAGATCGACGGGGCTGCCGGTGCCGGCGGTGCTACTGGCGCGGACGGGGCCGGGGGTGCTGGTGGCGCGGACGGGGCCGGGGGAGGGTCCTCGGCCGGCGCCGACGCTCCTCAATCGCAGTGATGCGGGGACTCTCTCGGCGCTTGTGAACGCCAGAGAAGGCGCACGCGTCCAGTGAGCTGCGCACTTGATCCGGGGCGGTGGGCTTCCTCTGTTAGGAAGCTCACCGCTCTCGGTTTGAAGGTCCAGGCTGCGAGGGCTACTGTAGGTATCACCGACGCGGGGTGGAGCAGTTCGGTAGCTCGCCGGGCTCATAACCCGGAGGTCGTCAGTTCAAATCTGGCCCCCGCTACTAGGAAAAAGCCCCTGACCAGGTGAAACATCTGGTCAGGGGCTTTTGTCATGTCCGCTGGAATGAATATCGAGGGGCCAAGAATCGGGCCGGAAAGGTCGCTCGAGGGGACGGGGCGGGGCGCAGTGCTCCCGCGCGGGGGCGGGCGCCGTACGCGGGGTTGGCCCTTTGTGTTCGGGCTCGGCCCCTTGTGTACGGGGTTGGCGGGTTCATTGGAGGGGTTGATCCCGCAGTGTGTTTCTTGTGTGCGGGGTTGGCCCTTTGTGTGTGGGGTTGGCGGGGTTGTTGGAGGGGTTAATCCCGCATGGTGTTTCTCGTATGCGGGGTTGGCCTCCAGAATGCGGCCTTGGCGGGCCTGCGGGAGCGTTCGCTTCACGCAGGCGCTCGAAAGAGGCATCCCGACTGAAGCGTCTCAGACGCAGCCCGCCCGAGGCCCTTCGGATCACCGGGCGTAGAATCGCCAGTCGTGAACGCGATTGATCAATCCCGGGAAGGCGCCGAGCCTTCCGGTCGAATGGGGCCGGTGCGCCTCGCCCTCGTCCTCCTGACGGGCGCGGCCGCAGGATTCCTCGCAGGCCTCTTCGGCGTGGGCGGAGGCCTGATCATCGTCCCGGCCCTCATGACCGTGCTCGGGATGGACCAGCGCAGGGCTTCGGCAGCCTCCCTCGTGGCGATCATTCTCACGGCGGGCGCCGGTGTCACCTCCTACGCCCTCGGAGGGCAGGTCTCGTGGATCGCGGCCCTATTCCTCATCGTGGGCGCGCTGGTGGGCGCGCAGATCGGCGTGCGTTTGCTCCAGCGGATCCCCGACAGGGTCCTTCCGTGGATCTTCACCGCGTTCGTGGTGCTCGTCGTGATCGCTCAGCGCTTGCACATCCCGGTGCGAGACGCGGTTCTCGTTCTCGATGCTCCGCGCGCGATCGGACTGGTCTTCGTCGGCTTGCTCTCGGGCGTCTTCTCCGGTCTTGTGGGCGTCGGCGGCGGCTCGATCATCGTCCCGGGCCTCGAACTGCTGGTCGGAGTCGGTGATCTGCTCGCCCGGGGGACTTCTCTGCTCGTCATGATCCCGACGGCCGTGTCGGGCACCTGGACCAATGCGAGACGCGGACTGGTGGATCTCAAGGCTGGTCTGCTGGTCGGCGCGATGGCGGCGCTGGTGACTCCTGCGGGGGCCTGGGTGGCGCACTCGATTTCCCCGCGCTTGGGCGGGATCTTGTTCTCCTGCTTCCTCGTGGCAGTGGTGGTGTCGATGCTGGGGAAGGCGCGTCGGGCGCGCACCGGTCGTTAGACGCCCGGGCGTCTGCGGGTCCGTCGGCTCCTCGTCGGCGACGAGGGCGGAAGTGCGGCTCCCTCAGAGCGGGGTGAACCGGGGGTTCTATTGGATGAGCTCCGAGGAATAGATCGTGTAGTCGCAGCGGTAGATGAACAGGCGCTTGTGGTCGATGAGGAGCACGGTCGAGTTGGGGATGCCCTCGGCGGAGTAGGAACTCACTTTGTCTCCGGAGTAGACGGCGATGGGGGTCCCCTCCTGGGAGCGGATGAGGACGGTGTAGTCCTTTCCGGTGAAGAACTCGTCGAAGGAGGTCTTGAGGCGCGAGAGGAAGGGGATCGAGGAGTCGGTCGAGTTGACTTCGGCCTTCGCGTTGGCGTCGTTGAGGATCGATTCGAGGCCCTGTTCGGCGAGGATGAGCGAGCTGCCGACGTGGTAGACGGGTTCGCCTCCGACGGTGAGTTTGAGGACGGAGGATTCCTTCGTGATCTTGCCTTCGGCGTCGGTGATGTCGAAGCGGTCGTCGGTGGTGACCTGGATGGATCTGCCGGTGATGCGGTCGAGGGCGTTCGCGTTGACGTCGAAGGTCTCGACGGTCGCGGTGATCCCGCGGAATTCGGCGCTGACGTCTTTGACGGACTGCTCGAAGTACTGGCAGCCGCCGAGGGCGAGGGTTGCGGCGGCGAGCGCGCCGAGCAGGGAGGTCCTTGTCTTCACGGGGGCTCTTTCATGAGGTCGTCGTCGGTCGGTGCGAGGAGGCGGCGACAGCGGGTGCGTTCGGGCTGCGTGCGATGCGGGGCTTCGCGCCTATCGCGGGCGGGATGGTCAGTCGGTGACGATCGGGAGAGCGAGGGACTTCGCGGCCTCCTCGAGTCCGCCCGCGTTGCGGACTTCGGTGAATCCGGCGGCGGTCATGAGTTCGGCGGCTCGAGCGGCCCGGTTTCCCGAGCGGCAGTAGAGGGTGTAGGCGCCTTTCGGATCGAGCTTAGCGATCTGCTCGGAGAAGTCCGCGGCCGTGGCGTCGATGTTGATGGCGCCGTCGAGATGACCGGCGGCGAACTCTTCGGGGGTTCGGACGTCGATGATGAGGGGTGTCGCGCTCGTTTCGGACGACTGTCCGCTGTTGGATGACTGCCCGCTGCTGGGCGTCTGTTCCGCCGATGCTTCGGAACTGGCGGGAGTACTCGCGGACTGGGGGGAGGTGCAGGCCGTCAGGGCGAGGAGAGTGATTGCGGCGGCGGCTGCGGTGCGGAGCGCGGGGGAGAAGGGGCGCATGGGTCCTCCGGGTCGTGGGGCGTGGGCGCGGTCAGTCTTTCAGGAATCGAGGGGCGGCGCGACCGCTGCGCCGGAAGGGCCTCGTGGGGTGGGTGTTACGGGGCGTTGTCGTGCTCGTTTCCGTCGAGGAGAGAGTGGTTCAGGTTAGCAACTGAAGCAGTCATAATTAAGCTATGAACCTTATGTAGGCATTATGAAGCTGCTATGCTTCATTCAAGGTGTTGGCGTGCCTCAAGGGAAGGAGACGCGATGTTCGTCCTCACGATCGATCAGCGCCGCTCGCGAGAAGAGGAGGACCGCGTTCCGGGCATTCTCGCCGAACTCGCGTCGATCCCGATCGAAAGCCCCTTCGTCCGCACCGCCGGCGACGAGATTCAAGGGGTTGCCGCTGAGCCCGAGGCCGTCGTCGCGATCATCGACAGGCTTCTGCGCTCCGGCCTCTGGCGCTGCGGGATCGGCGCAGGGGCCGTTGAGCTCCCCTTCGCCGAGGACGCCCCCGATTCCCGTTCGGGCCGGGGCGAGGCCTTCGTCCTCGCCCGCGAAGCACTCGAAAGCGTGAAGAATTCACGTCATTCGATCGCCCTGCGCTCGCGGGCCGAAGAGCCGGCCCGCGAGGGCGAAGCGCTCATCCGACTCATCGAAGCGGTGTCGGCGTCCCGGACCCGTCGCCAGTGGGAGGTCGTCGAAGCCGTGGAGGCCAGTGAGACGATGGCCGAGGCGGCCGAGCGGCTCGGTGTTTCCGCATCGGCGATCTCGCAGGTCTACGCCCAGTCCGCCAGGCGCGAGCAAGTCGCCTGCTACGGTCTTGTGCGCAGGCTGTTATCGGAGTGCGAGCCGAAGGAGTGACCGATGAACGAGCCGCCCTCGCTTCCCGTCATCCTCGCCGGGGCCGGCGTCGTCCTCGCCGCCGTCCTCATCGGCTGGGCGATCACCGTCCTCGTCCTGCGTTTCGCGCAGCTTCCCGACAAGACCGCGCATTCGCGCGAGGACGGGGGTGAATTCATCCTCGAGGCGCCCGCGCCGAAGACGGAGGTGCCGAGGGGCGGCACCCTGGTCGGCCTCCTCGAGCGGGCCGCCGTTGCGACCTGCGTCGTCACGGGTCATGCGGAGCTCATCGCGGTCGTCGTCGCCGTCAAGGGGCTCGGTCGTTTCGCCGAATTGCGCGATGATCCGGCTTTCGCCGAACGATTCCTCATCGGGACCCTCACCTCGATGCTGACCGCCGTGTGGGTCGCCCTGCTCGGCGCGTGGATCATCCAGGTCGTGCACTGAGGCGCGTCTCTTGATCGGGCAGGATGACGCAGGCGTCGAGGGGCGCCTCTTTTCTGCCGGTTTCTCTGCCGGTGGCGGGGTGTTCGCCGAGGCGGGCGGCGGGGCGCCTTCCTCCGAAGGATGAAGTGGGAGCTCGAACCTGATCGGGGGACAGCGGCCGCTTCGATATGTCGATGAGATCGACCTGTTCTCGAGACGTGTCGAAATATCGTCCGAATATCGACACGTTCTTCCCATGCGGTTACGCTATCGACATGTGGAACCACCCGGATCGGCCATTCCAGGATCTCCCTCCGCTTCCCCCTGCCGGGGATGTTGAGAGCCCGACGGTCCTCAAGGCTGCGATTTCGGCTAGTCGTGCCCTTGCGCGTCTCGACGGTGTTCATCAACATCATTCCGCTGATGGAGGCTCAGGCTTCCAGCGAGATCGAGAACATCGTCACGACGAATGATGAGCTCTTCAAGGCTGCGAGCGGTGCTCTTCCCGCGCCGACGCCCCAGGTGAAAGAGGCGCTGCGCTACCGGGAAGCATTGCGCGCGGGATTCGACTCCCTCCGTGAGCGCCCCCTCACAGTGAGAACGGCGATCGAGGTATGCAGTCGAATCCAGGGACGCGAGGCCGTCATCCGAGACCTTCCCGGAACCTTTATCGGCAGTCCTGCGACAAGGCGTCGCATCTACACTCCCCCAGAGGGAAAAGGCCTCCTCCTCGATCATCTCTCTGCCTGGGAGAGTTTCCTCCATGCCGACAATGGACTCGACCCGCTCGTCGTCATGGCACTCGCCCACTATCAGTTCGAGGCGATTCATCCGTTCTTCGATGGCAATGGCCGAACGGGTCGAGTTCTCAACACGTTGTTCCTCATTGAGTCCGAGCTGCTTCGCCTCCCGATCCTCTACCTTTCCGGCTAGATCGTGCGGCACAAGGACACCTACTACGAGCGCCTCAACGCTGTGACCTGCGAGGACGCGTGGCAGCCGTGGATCCTCTTCATGCTGGCGGGCATCGAGTCGACGGCGAAGTGGACACTCCGCATCGTTGAGACGACCGACCGGATGCGAGCGGCCTTGGAGACGCGTATCCGTGAGCAGAATTCGAAGCTCCCGGCCGTCGAGTTGAGCCGCTTGCTCTATGCGCAGCCCTATTTGCGTATCGAGAACGTCGTCGAGACGGGACTTGCGAAGCGCCAGACTGCGGCGCGCTGGCTCACGGATCTCGCGGGCTCAGGTCTCATCGTCAAAGAGAAGATCGGCAGGACCGTCATCTTCGTCAATACGGAGCTCCTTGACATGCTCTTCACGACGCCGTTGTCGGACTGATGTTCGTCGCTGAGAGAGGGAAGGCAGCGTGCGCGAGCGCCGAACGCCCGGCGGATGAATCGGAGAACCTCGGCTGAACTGCATGTGCTGGCCGGAAACGGGGGAGCGGGGTGGCAAACTCTATGAGGAAGTCACCGCCCCGCGAAGAAGAGGCATGAGATGGCATCGGAGAATCAGCGCGCTGAGCTGCACCGGACGATCTGGCAGATCGCGAACGACCTGCGTGGAGCCGTTGACGGTTGGGACTTCAAGTCCTACGTGCTCGGCTTCCTGTTCTACCGCTTCATCTCCGAGAACCTGACGGTCTTCATCAACGAGGGCGAGGCCGAGTCCGGGAATGAGGGATTCGATTACACCCTGGCGTCGGATTCTGATGTTGAAGATCCCAAGTTCCGTCGCGACCTCGTGAACGAGAAGGGCTTTTTCATCCGCCCGTCCGAGCTCTTCGTCAACGTGAGGGCCAGGGCCGCCCACAATGAGAACCTCAATGAGACTCTGTCGACGGTCTTCGCGAACATCGAGCGCTCCTCGATCGGGACCCGGGCCGAGAAGGACATGAAAGGCCTCTTCGCCGATATCGATGTGAATTCGCCGAAGTTGGGGAACACGGTCGCTCAGCGCAATCTCAAACTCGTGAAGATCCTGGACGCGATCGGTGATATGGATCTGTCCTACGGGGAGTCGACGATCGATGCCTTCGGTGACGCCTACGAATACCTCATGACGATGTACGCCTCGAGCGCGGGCAAGTCGGGCGGTGAGTTCTTCACTCCGCAGGAGGTGTCAGAGGTTCTTGCACGCATTGCGATCGATGGGCGTGAGCGCGTGGGGCGGGTGTACGACCCCGCCTGCGGTTCGGGCTCGCTCCTCTTGAAGTTCGCGAAGATCCTCGGCGCTGACAAGGTCGAGGGCTTCTTCGGCCAGGAGATCAATCTGACGACCTACAACCTGTGCCGGATCAACATGTTCCTGCACGACATCAACTTCGCGAACTTCGACATCGCGCTGGGGGATACGCTGCTCGAGCCCGCGCATTGGGATGACGAGCCTTTCGACGCGATCGTGTCGAACCCGCCGTATTCGACGAAGTGGGTCGGCAAGGATGATCCGACGCTGCTGCATGATCCGCGGTTCGCCCCCGCCGGAGCCCTGGCGCCGAAGTCGAAGGCGGATCTCGCTTTCACGATGCACATGCTCAATTGGTTGAAGGTCGACGGGACGGCGGCGATCGTCGAGTTCCCGGGTGTCCTGTATCGCGGGGCGGCCGAGCAGAAGATCCGCCAGTACCTCGTGGACAACAACTACGTCGATGCGGTGATCCAGTTGCCGCCGGACCTGTTCTTCGGCACGACGATCGCGACCTGCATCATCGTGTTGAAGAAGTCGAAGAAGGATAATGCGGTCTTCTTCCTCGACGCCTCGGACCAGTTCGAGCGCAAGGGGAACAAGAACGTTCTGACTGAGGCGAATCGCGACTTCATCATTGATTCCCTGGTGGCGAGGGCGGATATCGAATACAAGGGGGCGCTGATCGACGCGGAGACGATCGCGGGCAACTCCTACAACCTCTCGGTCTCGTCCTATGTGGAGCCGGAGGATATACGCGAGGAGGTCGACATCGCCGAGCTCAACGAGCGGATCGCCGGCATTGTCGAGCGTCAGGCGGAGCTGCGGGCGAAGATCGACGCGATCGTCGCTGACCTCGAGGGCGGTGTGCGATGAACCGGATCGAGCGCATGGTCGCCGAGATGTGTCCGGATGGGGTTGAATACAGGCCTCTTGGGGAAGTCGGGGTTTTCATCCGGGGGAACGGGATTCAGAAGTCTGACTTCGTTGATGAAGGTGTTGCAGCGGTTCATTACGGTCAGATCCATACCCGTTTCGGAATCTCAACTGACCATGCCGTGTCGAAGGTTCCTGCCGAGATGGCGCGCCGCCTCCGTCATGTTGAGTACGGAGACTTACTGATCGCAACGACGAGCGAAGATGATGATGCGGTCGGCAAGGCTACGGCTTGGCTTGGTCTTGACGACTGCGTCATTGGTGGTGATGCGTATATCTATCGTCATTCACTCGATCCGAAGTACGTGTCTCATTTCTTCGCTTCTATGGAGTTTCAGACGCGGAAGAAAAAATACCTTACTGGTACGAAAGTTCGACGCATTTCGGACGCCTCTCTCTCCCGTATATTGATCCCTGTTCCGCCGATTGAGATTCAGCGAGAGGTTGTTGGTATTCTCGATTCTTTCACTAAGCTTGAGGCGGAGCTTGAGGCGGAGCTTGAGGCGCGCAGGGTGCAGTATGCCTTCTATCGAGATCGTCTTTTAAGTTTCGATTTTGAAGCGGGGGGGGGTGCTCTCTTCGAGGCTTCCGGGCATTCGAGGTCAGGTGGGCTCTGATGAGTGATATCGCGACTCTCTATGGCGGCTTGATTGGAAAATCAAAGGCTGATTTCGCCCACAGTGGTTGCCCCTATATCTCTTATAGAAATGTCTTCGACAATATGGCTGCGGATCTTTCTGGAAAAGATCGAGTATTGATTGGCGAGGGCGAGCGACAGAAGGCCGTGCGTCAAGGTGATCTCTTGTTTACGGGTTCCTCTGAGAATCGTGAGGAGACGGCGATGTCATCTGTCGTAGTCGATGAGCCCTCGGAAGTGACCTACCTCAATAGCTTTTCGATTGGAGCTCGGTGGAGTGACTCGAAACTTTTTGATCCGCGCTTCACCAAGCATCTCTTTCGGTCGGCGCGAATGCGTGCGCAGCTCGTGAGGACATCGATGGGAGTGACTCGATTCAACGTTTCAAAAGAGGCGTTGAAGAAGATTCTTGTGCCAATCATTCCGCTGTCAGTACAAGGTGAAATCGCAGATGTCCTCGATGACTTCGATGCCCTCGTCAATGACCTCTCTTCCGGTCTGCCCGCCGAGATCGCGGCTCGGCGTCAGCAGTACGAGTACTACCGCGATCGACTCCTGACCTTCCCCGAAAAGAAGTGATTCCCGTGGCACGCGGCATGCACATCGAACTCTTCCTCGTCGACGGCGAGGTCGGCGGTATCGCGACCGCCGATCTCGTGTCCTGGTCGGGTCATGTCCTCTACGGGCCCCGCTCGAAACTCTCCGAACTGCTCGCCCGAGAAGAAGCCCACCGCAACGGCGTCTATCTGCTGCTCGGCGATGACCCGGAGGCGATCGAATCGACGCGCTGCTATATCGGGAAGACCGAGGACTTCACCAAGCGCTTCCTCGACCACAAGCAGAAGAAGGACTGGTGGGACCGGGCCGTCCTCATCTCGTCCGCAGATGACTCCTTCAACGAAGGGCACTGGGGGTACATCGAATCGCGCTTGGTCGAGATCGCGATGCGTGCCGAACGTGCGACCCTCGATGACAACAAGCAGACTCCACAACGGCGAAAGCTTTCCGAAGCGCAAAAATCCGATGTTGAAGACTTCATCGACAAGGTGCGGTTGATCCTCCCCGTCCTCGGCGTCACAGCCTTGAAGACCCGTACGAAGGACCGCGTCGAAACTCCGGTGCTCAACATTGCAAGTGAGGAATCCCCGATCTTCCACCTCGAAATCCCCAGGCGCAGCATTCATGCGCGAGCCCAGTTCATCTCGGGAGAACTCATCATGCTCGAGGGCTCGCAGGTCGCAGGGAGATGGACGGGCAAGGCGAAAGCGGATACGACCCAACGTGCCTACAACGGACTGCAATCCCGCTTCGAGAAGCTCGTCGCCGATGGTTCGATCCGGGTCGACGAGGCGGTCGGCATCGTCACCCGAGACATCCCCTTCTCCTCGCCCTCGGCCGCCGGCGCAATCGCATCCGGTCGCTCATGCAATGGCCGAATCTCCTGGATCACCGCAGACGGCCTCACCTATGGCGAATGGGAAGAACGCGGCGTCACCGCTTCCGATTCGTCCAGCCCTGCAGCCCCGCCCTCGTCGGCGGGAACGGAAACAAGAATCATCAACGGGGAGGAACCCGCATGAGTGCTTCGGTCGACACGGGCTTCAATCCCTCCATGCGGATCGAACCGATCATCCTCACCGACGAGGCGACGGTCGTCGCCCAATTCGAGCCCGGACCCGATACCGACCTGTCGTATCAGTCCGAAGCCGCCCTCGAAAAGGAATTCATCACCCAACTCCAAAGACAGGCCTACGAGTACATCGTCTTCGACTCCGAAGCGGCGATGATCGCGAACCTGCGCACTCAACTCGAAGCCCTCAACCACTACGCCTTCACCGACTCGGAATGGGAGCGCTTCTTCGCCGAGAAGATCTCAGGGCGCAACGACGGCATCATTGAGAAAACGCGGCGCATCCAAGAAGACCACGTCCAAGTCCTCCTGCGCGACACCGGAGAAACCAAGAACATCCGCCTCATCGACAAGGAACGGATCCACAACAACCGACTCCAGGTGACGAACCAGTACGTCGTCGAATCAGGTGCGCACGACAACCGCTACGACGTCACGATCCTCGTCAACGGCCTGCCCCTGGTCCACATCGAACTCAAACGCCGCGGCGTCGCCCTTAAAGAAGCCTTCAACCAGATCAACCGCTACCAGCGCGACTCATTCTGGGCGGGCGCGGGCCTCTTCGACTACGTGCAGGTCTTCGTCATCTCCAACGGGACGCACACGAAGTACTACTCGAACACGACGCGCCGCGACCACATCACCGAAGACCGGCCCGGACGCCCCCAGGCGAAGGCCGCCACCTCCGACTCCTTCGAATTCACCTGCTGGTGGACCGACGCGCGCAACCACCAGATCACCCGGCTCGAGGACTTCACGCGCACGTTCTTCGCCAAGCACACGATCCTCGCGATCCTCACCCGCTACTGCGTCTTCACCACCGAGGCGAAACTCCTCGTCATGCGCCCCTACCAGATCGCCGCAACCGAAGCGATCCTCCAGCGGATCCACACCTCGACCATTCAGAAGACCACAGGCAGCCTCGAGGCCGGCGGCTACATCTGGCACACGACCGGATCGGGCAAGACCCTCACCTCATTCAAAACCGCGAAACTCGCCGCCGGACTGCCCGAAATCGACAAGGTCCTCTTCGTCGTCGACCGCAAGGACCTCGACCACCAGACCATCAAGGAATACAACCGCTTCGCCGCCGGGACGGTATCGGCCAACCAGTCGACCGGTCAACTCGCCGCGCAGATCAACGACCCGCACGTCCCGATCATCGTCACGACCATCCAGAAACTCTCGAACTTCGTCGCCGCCCACCGCGGGCACGCCATCTACTCCGGGCACGTCGTCCTCATCTTCGACGAATGCCACCGTAGTCAATTCGGCGACATGCACACCGCCATCACCAAGGCCTTCACGAACTACCACCTCTTCGGATTCACCGGGACGCCGATCTTCGCCGAGAACTCCTCAGCCTCGGGAAACATCCACCTGCGCACCACCGTCCAGGCCTTCGGCGACCAGCTTCACTCCTACACGATCCTCAACGCCGTCGCCGACCGGAACGTCCTGCCCTTCCGCGTCGACTACATCGACACCTTCCGCCACTCCGGCGAGGTCGAGGACGCCGAAGTGGCCGGCATCGACACCGAAGCGGTGTTCCGCGATCCGCGCCGCATCGCCGGGATCGTCACCTACATCCGCGAACACTTCGACCAGAAGACCAAACGCCAATCCAGCTACACGCTGGGCGAGCGACGCATCCGCGGCTTCAACTCCCTGCTCGCCACCCAATCGATCCCGGCAGCCCGCGACTACTACGCCGAATTCCAACGCCAGCAGGAGCACCTGCCGTCAGATGAGCGCCTGAGCATCGGCATCATCTACTCCTACGCGCCCAACACCGAAGCGCCGGGGGATTCCCTCGCGGAGGAAAGCGTCGACCCCACCGCCCTGACACGAGACGACCGCGACTTCCTTGAACGTGCGATCGCCGACTACAACGCCAGGTTCGGAACGAACTACGACTCCTCCGCCAACGGCTTCGAGTCCTACTACGAAGACATCGCGAAGAAGCTCACCACCCGCGAAATCGATCTCGTCATCGTCGTCAACATGTTCCTCACGGGCTTCGACTCGAAAACCCTCAACACGCTGTGGGTCGACAAGAACCTGCGCACGCACGGGCTCATCCAGGCCTTCTCGCGCACCAACCGCATCCTCAACGCTGTGAAGTCCTACGGCAACATCGTCTGCTTCCGCAATCTCAAGGACGAGGTCGATGCCGCGATCACCCTGTTCGGCAACAAGGAGGGCGGCGGTTCCTTCCTCATCCGCCCCTACGAGGAATACCTCGGCGAATACGTCAACGCGGTCGTCGACCTGCGCGAATACCCGCGCGATCGTCTCATCATCTCCGAATCGGAGATGGAAGCCTTCGTGGAGCTGTTCTCCAAGGTCCTCAGGCTGCGGAACATCCTCACCTCCTTCGACGAATTCGCCGCCGACGACCCGCTTTCCGAGCGCGAATTCGCCGACTACAAGGGCATCTACGTCGACATCTACAACGAGCTGCGACCCCGTGCGGACGCCGAGAAGGCCGTCATCAACGACGACCTCGTCTTCGAGATCGAACTCATCAAACAGGTCGAGGTGAACATCGACTACATCATCCGCCTCGTCGAAGAGCACAAGGCCGCCCATGGTGAATCGAAGGATGCCGAGATCAGGGCCGACGTCACCCGGATCGTCAAGGCCAGCCCCTCGCTGTACTCCAAGCGTGATCTCATCGAGCGCTTCCTCGCCACGTACACGGCCGGCACGGATGGAGGCGCTCACTGGGAGGCGATCCTCGCCGCCGCCAAAGCCTTCGAACTCGACGAGCTCATCGACAGTGAGCACCTCAAGCCTGAGGCCGCGCGCGCCTTCGTCGCCAAAGCCCTCGATCGCGGCTACCTGGCCGAGGAGGGCACGGAGATCCTTTCGATCCTGCCGCCCATGTCCCGCTTCGCGAAGGCCGCAGGCGCCGAGACGCGGGCGGAGAAGAAGCAGCGGGTGATCCGGGCTCTGAAGGAATACCTCGAGCGTTTCCTCGGGGTGTAGGTCGGCATTGCCCCGATCCGCACCAGAAGGGTGAGCGTCACGTGCCTATGGCACTTGTTACCGTCGCTTCATGAAAGAGCTTCCCAGGCGTGTGTCGATCTGCGCTTCACCCAGGGCGGTGCCCGCTACCGTGCACCGTGCTCGTTTTGGCGCGATTGACGTGCAGCGCGAGATCACGGAGGTCGTATATGAAGCTCTCAGGGCGAGGGGACTGAAAGGGCGTGGTCTGGAAGTACAGGGTGCTCACTTGGTGGGGGAGGTCCTCGGCCAGCTGAAGTCGTTTGCAAAAGGGCAGCTTCCCGAGGGTCGTCGAGGGGCCTTCGAACCCGTCGTCTCGCAGCCCGACCTGTGGGAGATCCGAGTGAATGGCAGACGATTCGGCGCCTTCCGTCTCTATCACGCCGAACCAGAAGGCGGTGACCCCGACATCGTCGTCCTCCGCTTTCATCAAAAGGACGCTCCGGGAATCCCATCGGAGTCCATGAGTGACGTGCAGAATCGGGTCATGGCCGACGCTCAAATGGTCTTCGAGTCGGGCTTGTCACAGCGGTGGGG
Source organism: Schaalia sp. (assembly GCF_050312375.1). Lineage (NCBI taxonomy): Bacteria > Bacillati > Actinomycetota > Actinomycetes > Actinomycetales > Actinomycetaceae > Schaalia > Schaalia sp. The sequence continues at coordinate 23,941 of NZ_JBNOYB010000024.1, read as the reverse complement.
TCATGTGGATCACTGCGCCGCATGTCTCGAGTCGTGATAGGTTTGAAGCTATGTTGACGCTCAAGAGTCGTCTGGATTCGCGGACCTTCGATGAGTTGGTCGAAGCGAGCGAGCGCCTGGCCCTGGCTGATAATGACTTGCGCTGGGCCCTCATTGAAGCCCGCAAGCGTGCGGGATATACGCAGCGGGAGCTCGCTGAAATACTCGGCGTATCTCAGCCGACTGTTGCCAATTTCGAACGCCAGGACAATGACCCGCGACTGTCGACCTTGCGCCGCTACGCCCTCGCGGTAGGTGCAGATATTCGACATCAGGTCCTTCTTCCCGATGGTGCTCAAGTCGAGACGGCGTCATGGCGGGCCTGTGCGAGCGTCGAATACATCTTCGTGTCTTCGGCGGATCCAGATTCTCGGGCGCAGAATTCTCGGCGAAGTGGACCATCCGCTGCGGGTCAGCTCGATCGGCGCGACTATGTGAGTGCAGCGTGATGACTCAACCGCTGTCGACTCTCGAAGAAGTGATCCGTGTATCCGACCCTGTCGAGGACGTTCTTTTCGGTGTGCAGCTCGAAACTGAAACTGTAGCTGCGTCCTTCAAGGACATGCCGGTGTCGTGCCAGGTCGCCGGCATGTACAGCGTTCGGCCCGGCATCGTCTCTTTCAGGGCGATCTTCACGGTAGGAGCTGAGATCTTCACGCGCGCGTCGATCGATGTCGCGGTGAACTACTCGGTTCCCGAAGATGCTGCTTTCGCCCGTGAAGCCTTCTTCGAGTTCGCGAATGCGGTGGCGACTCCGCACATGAGGTCGTACGCGCAGTCGATCCTCGACAACCTCCTCGGACAGATGAAACTTCCCGGTAAACTCCTGCCGCCGATCAGCTCATACGATGAGGGGGTTTTCAAGGCCGATCATGCGCCGGATGTGATCGCAGCTGACGGCGCATTCGAAGCGACGGAATAAGGGAGCGCGAGCGCTCGATCCCCGTATTCGCGATCCGCCCGCCTCGGGCATAGCCTCGATGGGCTGATTCATCCGGCACGACCCGGTGCGGCAGGGGAACGCCGTGAGTTCGCTTGGGTGGGAGGAGAAGCCCTGCTCCTCGTCGCCCGTTCAGCTGGTCGTGGATCGCGAGAGGACTTCGAAGGGGATGCGCACTCGGGTGCCTGAGCGCGGGCGCGCCTGGATGATGTCGAGGGCTGAGGAGGCCATCAACTCGACTCGTGGATCCACCGTGTCGAATGCAGGAATCGAGAAACGCCCTTCTTCGATGTTGTCGAAACCGATGAGTTTGATCTGCTCTGGGACCTTGAGCTTCTCCGAAGCGAGGGCGTGCAAGGCGCCCAAAGCCATGGTGTCGGAGAAGCAGACGATGCCATCGAAGGGGCGCCCGCTCCTGACGAGGGAGTGCACCGCCTGAGAGGCCTCGCCCAGGTTGAACGAGCTCACCGCCCCGACGAGCGCAGGATCGAAGATGAGGCCGGCTTCATCAAGGGCGCGCCGGTAACCTTCGAAGCGAAGTCGGGATGTCGCCTGACTCTGATCTTCCTGGTAGCCGACGACAGCGAGGTGTCGACACCCCTGGGCGATGAGGTGGGCCGTCGCCGCGCGTGATGCGGCGATATTATCGATTCCGACGTGGCTGAACGTCGGCACCTTGAGGTGCTCGCCGTATTCTCCGATGAGAACGACGGGGACCGGCGGCACGTGATCGCCGAGATCGTGCGCTCGTGCGGAGAGGGGCGAGCAGATGATTCCGTCGAGGACTGGCAGATCTCTTCCTTGAATCGCCGCTACTTCGCGCTTCGGATCGCCATCGGTCTGGGTGACGAGAACCGTGAGATTCCGTCGGCGCGCCTCTGTGACGAAGCTCGAGGCGAGACCTGCGAAGTAGGGCTCGCGCAGGTTGGGGAGCGCCAGGGACACGATGCCTGAATTGCCTGAACGGAGATGGCGTGCGGCTGCGTTCGGCCGGTATCCGAGTTCTTCTATGGCTTCCTGAATGCGCAGGCGGACTGCGTCGCTCACCCAGCCCGTGCCGTTGACGACATTCGACACGGTCTTGGCACTGACGCCGACGTGATCGCCGACGTCTTTGAGAGTGACGCGGCGCGAAGAGTGTGGCATAGGCCTTCACTTTCCGGAGGGGACAGTGCTACAGTACACACACTCATACAGTTCAACGTTGAACGCGCCGAATGTTCGACCACCTTCTGCGGGTTTCCCCGTCTAATGAAGTGGGATTGCTGATGTGCGTTCAACGTTGAATGACTCGTCGGTGAACATCCCTGCATGAAGGAGTAGTCAATGGTGCAGCTGGCGCGAGGGGTACGCCCGTACCTCTACATAGCCCCGATCGTGCTGATCTCCGGAGCGATGATCTACTACTTCATCGGATTCACGCTTCTCGCCAGCCTCACGGACTGGAACGGTTTGCGCGACTGGAGCTTCATCGGCCTCGACAACTACTGGACCCTCGTGGGCGACCCGACGTTCTGGACGGCGCTGCGCAACAACGTCGTATTCATGATCGCCACGATTACGATCCAGGCCTGTCTCGGCCTCTTCGTCGCCGTCATCGCCGCCGAACGACTCCCGGGTTCGAACATCTTCAAAGCGATCTTCTTCCTGCCGATCTCCATGGCACCCGCCATCATCGCCACAGTCTTCCGATACATGCTCGAAGCGAATTACGGCACCGTCAATGAGAGCCTGCGGGCGGTCGGCCTCCTCGGCCAAGGGGAAGTCATCGAATGGCTCGGAGCGGATCTCGGCACGTGGTCCATGGTCGCCATCAACGTCTTCCAGTGGATGGGTTTCTCGATGATGATCTACTACGCCGGAATCATGGCGATCCCGAAGGACCTCTACGAAGCCGCGATGATCGACGGGGCAGGATGGTGGAGGCGCCTCTTCTCGGTCACCATCCCCTCGCTGCGGGGTGTGACTTCGACTCTCATCGTCCTAGGAATCGTCGGTTCGCTCAAAACCTTCGACATCGTGTGGCTCACGACAGCGGGAGGGCCCGGTAACGCCAACCAATTCCTCACCACTTTCCTCTATCAGGAGCGCGCAGGACGCGAAGCCGGATACGCCTCGGCGATCGGCACCGTTCTGCTGATTCTCGCTTTCGGCCTGGCCATCGGCCAGTCCGTCTGGACGTCCCGAAAGACAAGGAGCTGAGACATGCGCGCCAATCGACTCGCAACCGCAGCGAAGTACGCAGCACTCCTGTTCATGGCCGTGATCTGGCTCTACCCGATCGCCCTCGCCCTGTACAAGTCGATCGCAGTGGGCGGATGGGGCAACTACGGCCTCGTGCTCAACCACGAGACTTTCCACTATTGGGAAGCCGTGGCCAACTCCTTCATCATGGCCCTCGCCGCCACCGCCGGCATCGTCGTCTTCTCCACTCTCGGCGGCTACGCCTTCTCCAAAATGGTTTTCCGAGGACGGGCCCTCATCTACAACCTCCTCATCGCATGCATGGCGGTGTCCATCGCCTCAGTCGTCACCCCGCTGTTCTCCACGATCAACAACGCCGGACTGCGCGACACCCAACTGGGCGTGATCATCCCGATGATCGCCTTCAACGCCCTTCAAATGCTCGTCATCATGAAGACCCACTTCGACTCCTTGCCTGATGAGCTCATCGAAGCGGCACTGCTCGACGGCTGCCGGTCCTTCCGGATCCTGAGGACCGTCCTCGTCCCGATCTCCGGTCCGACACTCGCCACGGTCTCGGTCCTCTCCTTCGTCTATACGTGGAATGAGTACCTCCTCCCGCTCCTCCTCCTCAAGAGTCCGGAGCTGTTCCCCGTGACACGTGCGATATCGCTCCTGCAAACCGACCGAATGAGTCAAGGCGACATCTCCGTCCTGTACTCGGGCCTCATTCTCATGACCCTCCCCACCCTCGTCGTCTACCTCGTCAGCCAGCGCTACCTCCAGTCCGGCGTCACCGCAGGAGCCGTCAAAGCATGAACATGCAGTACACCAATCCCGTCTCCTATTCCGGTCCGACCCCGACCAACCCCGATCCCTACGTCCTTCGATACATCGGGACGTACTACTGCTACAGCACCGACGAATCCGGTGTGCGTGTCTCGACCTCGCCAGACCTGGTCACCTGGCGCGATGAAGGACTGTGCTTCCAAGAAAGCGGCAGTCGAGCCTACTGGGCGCCATGCGTCGTTTATCGCAACGGCATCTTCTACCTCTACGTCTCCACGCGTCCGGCCGACATCGACGACCCGCACTTCCAACGGATGAGAGTCGCGACGAGCGACGACCCCCTCGGGCCCTTCCGCTTCGAACGAGTCATGGCGGACACCTTCTGCATCGATGCGGACGTCGTCATCGACGAACAAGGCGACGCATTCATGTTCTACGCCACCAACGATGCCGTCGGAGCCTCCACCGGACGGGCGGGTACCTGTGTCGTTCTCGATCGGATGAACGACATGATGCATTTGGCTGGCGCACCGCGTCCCGTCATAGTACCCACCCTCGATGAAGAGATCTTCGCCGAGAACCGATTCGGCGATGGCCGGAACTGGCACACCATCGAAGGATCGACATACGTCACCTACAGGGACCGCGCGTACATGACGTACTCGGGGAACGCTTACGTGCGGGAGGACTACTTCGTCGGAGTCACCTCGGCCGACCTCGTCGCTCCGATCGAAGCGCTTAGGTGGACGAAGCAGCCCGACGACTCCACGTACGCCCCGATTCTGCGACGAAGCGCTGATGTCGAAGGAACGGGCCACAACTCGATCACATTCGCCCCCAATCTCGTCGATCCCTGGATCGTCTACCACGGCCGCAGCGCCCATGAACCCCTCACGCCCGGTGTCGAGCAGCGAGTGATGCGGATCGATCCGCTGGAATTCGCCAATGGGCGCCTCGAATGCGATGGACCGAGCTCTACTGCCCGGCCCGCGCCTGCGCTTCCCGACATCAGAATCGACGGCATCCGTCGAACGGATTCAGCGGCACGAGCTGTCATCCCGCTCGCTGACGGCATCGGCCCGTACCGGGCTGAAATCGACCTGCGCGTGCCGCACAGCGATATGGGTGCCGTCTTCGGTCTTGAGGTCATGCGCACAGCCGACGAGTCCTGGACCGTCTGGATCAACGTCGCGATGAATACCGTCAGGGTTGATCACGAAGTCGGCGGAATCCTCATCCGAGGTGAGGAAGAAGCGCTTTCAGGCATCGACCTGCGGTGCTGGCAGGCCCTGACGATCGACCGTCGTCTTGGAGACCTCCAGGTGCGCTGCGGACGACAGACGATCGCCAACTTCACTCACACCGGCGGCCTCACCCCGGCCTCGGTGTCACTCGTCTCCCAGTACACGCAACTCGAGCTCGGTTTCGCGGCTCTGACTGAGCACATCGACTGGGATCCGGCTCAAGGAGCCGCGATTGCGCGCCTGCTGAAGGCGCTCGGATGTGGAGGCGAGAACGACGGAGACGGCAATTCGCCTTCGCGAGGGGCTCGAGGTATCGAGCTCCACGAGTCGGGGCTTCGCGTTTCGGGGAGCGCCTTCCTCGCCATCGCCTCCTCGATGCGGCAGTGGCGACTCGCACTCGACCTCGTCGTCATGGGCACGGAGTCACATGCTCGCATTTGGGCCGGAGGGCACCAGATCGCAGGCACGCCTCCGGGCGCGACGGGGGCCCAGCACCTTGATGTCCGCATGGCGGGTGACGATGCCCCCCTCGGTTTGGACCTCTCCGGTGTCGTCATCTCGGGACTTGCCCTCACGTCCATCCGCGGGAGTGAAAAGGCGTGAGGACCCGCATGAGCATTCACAACCCTGCAACACAACCAAGGAGAATCGCAATGAAGGTACAACGCAGGCAACTCGCTCGGGGCACTGCCCTCGTCCTTGCCAGCACGCTCCTTTTCGCCGGATGCGCCAAGGGCAGTCAGTCCGCCGACGCCGCGGGGGAGGGCGCCGAGGGCGATGCCATCGCCCTCACCTTCCACACCTGGATCCCCACGCAGACCCAGTGGCCCGAACTCATCGCCGCTTTCGAGAAGGAGAACCCGGGCATCTCGATCACCTTCAACCGGGAGGAGGACTACGACACCTACCGGACGAACCTCGACAACGAGATCCTCGCCGGCGAAGTCCCCGACATCTACGGCATCCAGGTCGGCTCCTCCTTCGACGACTACGCCCAGTACGCCAAGCCCGTCGAGGAGTACGGCGCAGACTGGATCGGGAAGATTCAAGAACCCGCCAAAAAGGAGACCACGACCGCCGACGGAGTCCTGGCCGGCGTGCCGGTCCTCATGAGCTCCCAGGAGTTCTACCTGTACAACAAGACGCTCATGGACGAGCTCGGCATCTCCCTGCCGACGAACTACGAGGAACTGGTCGCGGCTTCCCGGACCGCCACCGATGCCGGGTACTCGCCCTTCGCCATGGGCGCTGCCGATAGCTGGCACGACGTCGACTTCTTCGTCTGGCTGTCCAACCAATACGGTGACGGCGGAGACATCTACAAGGCCGCGGCGGGCGAGATCCCCTGGTCCAGCCCCTCACTCGTCTCCGCGGCGACTGCGTGGCAGAAGCTGTTCAGCGACGGGGTCTTCCAGAAAGCAGCACTGACCACGACCACCTACCCGTCTGCGCGGGACGACTTCTTCCTCGCGCGCAAGGCGATCGCCATGCCGACCGGATCGTGGCACGTCGGCATGTCCATGGTCGGACCAGACCAGGAGCAGCCCGGTAGCGCCGCGGAGAAGGACGAGATCGGCATGGCGGTGTTCCCGACACTGGGCGAGAAGGACGCGGGCGTGACGACGGGCGTCGACTTCGCACTCGCCCTCTCAGACGAGCTCGAAGGCGAAGAACTCGAAGCCGCGGCGAAATTCGCAGAATTCCTCGCCACCGGCACCGGCCAGCAGCTGTGGGTCAACACCCTCCAGGGATTCCCCGCCTCCACCGAGGTCTCCATCGAGGTCGGGGACGATGAGCCGACCATCGCGAAGGAATCCATCAAGCTCGTTGAAGACGCCATCGCATCGGCGACGTACGCCCGGAAACTGAATGTCCCGGGTTGGGACTCCCTCCAGGAGGATCTCGGCGCAGTGCTTCAGAAGATCGCCGGCGGCTCTGATCCGAAGACTGAGCTCGAGACCCTCACGCGGGACTGACGCGGCCGGCTCTGCTCGAACGGCGCCTCGAAGGGATTTCCTTCGAGGCGCCGTTGCGGTACCACGGGACGGAGGGCGGAAATGCGCCCGCACCCGGTGCGGGCAGCGGCTCGCGCTCAGCTCGCCCTGAGCGTCCTATCAGGAGCGCTTGACGACTTCCGCCATCAGCATGCGAATCGCCGAGGACATCTTGGTCGAGTCTTCGAGCGTTCCGTCCTTCGCGAGTCCCCAGTCGGCAAGCGACGACAGGCCGTTCCGCAGGGCTGCGAACGCCCGCGGGGACTCGTCCTTCATCCGTCCGAACCAGTGCGTGAACTTGTCTTCCGAAGCCTTGCCCTGAAGGCACAGCAGGCCGTGGGGCTCCTGCGTCGGAATGTCCTCGTGCCCGAGAATGCGCAGCCCCTGCCCCTTCCCCGTGCGGTAGAGGTCGAGATCACAGTGCCCGTACTCTCTGCGCAGGTCCTCGTCTGTGAATGCGAGGCGCGCTTTTTGCGGTCTGATCGCGGGGTCATAGGCCGAATCCGTCATGTGCTCCCAGATCGTCTGGACGGCTTGACGCAAGGCTTGTGACGGAGTGTGATCGGCGATCAGCGGGATCCGTCGGATGTCAAGCACGTCGCGAGCAAAGGCCCGAATAGTGCTCGCAGTGAGGTGAGGGGAGTGCGCCTGGATCGCCTCGACCAGGGCGTCGGTATCGACGGTGCTCCGAGCTTCTTCGGCGCCCTGGGCGAGGTAGTCCTTCTCGTAGCGCTTGCGTGAATCGTCGTCGAGATCGTCCTCATCTGCAGCGAACTCGGACTCCTCGTCCGCTGCGAGGGTCCATGCGGCCGTGAAATTCGGAGTCAGCGTGAGCTTGTCGTAGCGCGTGCCTTTCACGTCCTCCGTCGTGTCCGGACCTCCATACAGGAAAGCGAATCCTCCGGTGATGAAAGACTCATCCGTCTTCTTGCGGATGTCGGCCATGAACCTGCACGGAGCGGTACCAGGCGCTCTCGATGGCCTCAGAGAATGCCGAGGCCACTTCTGTGTAGTTCATTGCGTTTTCTCCTGGTCCTTGAACGACTCGAGGTAGTCGTAGAAGAGCGTGCGGTACGTGTAGAGCTCAGAACCCTCGTCGAGTTCGTCCGCGCTGTCGAACCAGAGGAGACCCGAATAGACTGCGTGTCGCCGACGAAATCGGCGAAGGCCTCGCTGTTGAAACCCTCCTCCACGTCCACCAGTTCGGCATCGATCGCCTGCTGAATCCCCTCGGCCGTGAAATCGACGAAGTCCTCGGCCATTCCCTCGTAGCCGAAGCGGTAGTACGCCCCGACCGAGGCGCATTCATCGTCGGCTTCAATGACCTCGACCGAGGTCGTTCCGTCTTCGACGGTGATGGTCGCACGTCTGTGACCGGTGTTGAGTTCGTCCGCATAGTCGACGGTCATGTCGATGGTCACCTCGTGTTCGCACGTGTATCCCGACAGCACGCTATCGAGAAGCCCGTCTGCGATGACGATGTCAGTGAGGGTGATGAAGCGCTCGGAGTCGAACTCGTAGTCGAACTCGACGACTGCGTCGTGCTGCGTTAGGTAGGCGATGACCTGCTGCCGCTCCTCCGATGGCGTGACTGTGAGAGAGCCGTTGTGGCTCGTGCGGATGTGCATCCTCGCCCTCCGTCGCAAATATGTGATGTCCAACACCCGATAGATGCTGACAAACTGTTCAAGGTGCAAGTTGTCGTGAAAGGCAGGGTTGCCCGAGTCGTCCCCGCTGTAGGCTCGGCAGGTGCTCGTCCTCCTCATCGTGGTGCTCACCGGCCTGCTCCCGCCCCTTCAAACGGCGATCAACTCTCGCCTGAACGGCTTCGTCGGATCGCCCCTGAGGGCGGCGCTCGTCTCCTTCTCGACGGGCGCGCTCGTCCTCGTCCTCGTGGTCCTGCTCGTCTTCGGGCCGGCAAACGTCATCGCAGACCTCGCCGAAGCGACACGCGCCCCTGCGTGGATGTGGCTGGGCGGCATCCTCGGCGCGGCGATCGCGAGTTCCAGCATCTTCGCCTTCCCCCGCCTCGGCTCGATCGAAACGGCGCTATGGCCCCTGCTCGGTTCCGTCACCGCTTCCATCGGGGTCGATGCAGCGGGCTGGCTCGGCGTCGATCAACGCCCCCTCTCCCTCCTGCGCCTCCTCGGCGCCCTCGGCGTGCTCATCGGCGTCTCCGCCGCCTCCGGGGCGCTCGTCCTCGGCCGTTCGGATTCAGGCGGGCTCGCCCGGGCAACGAGGGCGGAACACCTTGACGCCGAGCGGGGGAGTGCTCGACCCCTTCCCGGAACGGCCCACCCGTGGTCCTGGCGCATCCTGCTCCTCGTCGCTGGCGCGGGCGGCGGCATCCAGGGCGCGGTGAACGGCGCCCTCGGCAGGCAGATCGACGCGCCCTTCGTGGCGGCGCTCATCTCCTTCCTCACGGGCGCGCTCGCCCTCGCCCTCGTCGTCGGCATCCAGGCGATCGGCTCGCGCGGGGCGCCCGAGGCCGAGCGGACGGCGGGCGGGCCGTGGTGGATGTGGCTCGGCGGGCTCCTCGGCGCCGTCTTCGTCACGACGGCGACTTTCGCCGTCCCTACGATCGGAGCGGGGCCCGCCAATGTTGCGACCTACGCGGGAACCTCGGCATCCTCCCTTCTCATCGACCGTTTCGGGTGGCTCCTGGCGCCCCGCAAGTCCGTCGCGCCCCTCCAGGTGCTCGGCGTCCTCCTCGTCCTCCTCGGCGTGCTGGCGGTGCAGCTCGGCTAGATTCCACCGCCGTTCTTGCGCTCGTCTTCTTCACGTCGTGCTGGAGATGCATGTGGGCCTCGTCATAATGAAGAGGTGATGAAGGAAGCCTTCGACGGAGCAGTTCGTATCCGATCCGGATCACGGCGTGCAGGTGCATGGAGTTCCTGATGACTCAGGAGTGAGCCTGCCCGTCGATGCCGTGGTCCCGGTGCGGCGATGAAGAGGTGACTGAAACGGACCTTGAGCATACGAGCGCTTGGTTGCAAGCCGATTGGTGGTTCAAGGAAGAACCGCGCATGCAACTGAGCGGGGATGAGGAACAGGCGAGCCTCGACGAGGGAGCGGCCTGGGACGAGGAGCCCCCCGACCAGTGCGCCCGGGAGACCCGGGAGAAGGAGTATGCAGAAGTCTCGGACTGGGATTGGATCCTCCTCAAAGCCCTCAGGCTGCCCGGGCTCTCTGCGGATATGCTCCTCCACGAACTTCTCACGGCGACGGAGGAACAAGTACTGGCGCGGCTCATCCAAGAGGGGATCGCCGTCGCGCGAGACGAAGGGCTGAGGCGCACGCGCTCAGGACGGGGCATGATCGAACGCACGGCCACGGCCGCCGATATCTTCGTCCGCTCCAACATCCGCCTCGTCCGCTCCGTCGTCCTGCGCCGCGGTAAAGGACTCGAGTACGACGACGCGATGAGCCACGGAATGCTCGGCCTCATGCGCGCCGTTCAGAAGTTCCAACCGGGCAGGGGGAAGTTCTCGACCTACGCGGTCTGGTGGATCCGGCAATCCCTCGGCCGCGGAAGCGACGATGAGGCGCGCCTCATTCGGATTCCCGTCCATCAGATGACCTCGATCCGTGCGACCGAGCACCTCCTCGATGCGATCAACGAGGACTGGGCGAGCCCGGCCAATATGCTTCCCGATTCGGTCTTCGAGCATATGAACCGTGAGAAGTACGAGTCGCTGCACGCTGTCGTCGCCGAGCCGATCAGCCTGGGGGACGCGACCAGTCCGGATCCCGGCGAAGAATGGTGGGAGGGGATTCCCGAGGAGCGCGACACCATCGGCGAGTTCGACGAGGAGCTTCTTCGATCCGAGATCTGGTCAATGCTCGAACGCTGCATCGGATGGACTCCGTCGCTCTCGTTGCGGGAGTACGAGATGGTGCGGATGCGCTTCGGCGCCTATGACGGCGAGGAATGGACTCTCGATCAGATCGGCAGGCGCTTCGGCATCACCCGTGAACGTGTTCGTCAGCTCATCAGCAAGGTCGTTCAGGACCCGCTCGTGAAAGAGGCTCTCGCCGGATTCATCGATGACGAGGCGCCGTTGCCTGACTGGAGCGCGTATCTCGAGCATTATACGAAGGAGGGGAAGTCGTCGAAGTCCGCCGCGAAGAGGAAAGGCTCGACGCGAGCCCGGCGCGCGGCTCGAAGGGAACGGGATACGGGCGCGAAGGCATCGGAATCGCCTCTCCGCGCTGCGGAGGAACGACGTGCACTCGGACGGTCGCCCTTCGTCGAGCTCGACTCGCGCGAAGAGAGGCCTCCACATGCCGCGTGCGATCCCATGGAGCTGATCGAGCGAGCGCTCGGGCGCTCCGACGAAGCGAAAGCATGGAAGGAGACGATGCGCAAGCTCGCCCATACCTGAGTCGGATCCGCGCCGACTCGCTGGGCGACGTTGGCCGCGGCCTCGCCTTCGTGCCCGCGGGCGTGCCACACTTGATCCTCGTGTCGACCGCAGAACCCCGCAGCGAAGAAGCCCATGAATACACCGGCCCGATGAGGCGGATCATCGCGATCGTCGCGCTGCTCAACCTCGCGGGCATGGTGATGGAGATCCTCGTCGGATCCCTCATCGGGTCCGCGTCCCTCTTCGCCGACGCCGCCGACTTCCTCGAGGACTTCCTCATCAACGGACTCGTCCTCGCAGCCCTCGGATGGTCGGTGGCATCGCGGCGCAGGGCGAGTGTGTGGCTCGCCGGCCTCATCCTCATCCCCGCGGTCGCCGCCCTCGGCACGGCGATCTGGAAGGTCATCAGCGGCGTCCCGCCCGAGCCCTTCACCTTGTCGATCACCGCCGCGATCGCCCTGGGCATCAACCTCGCCTGCGCGCTCCTCCTCATGTCGCTGCGGCGCGCCGGCTCCGCCCTCGTCCGCGGCGCGTGGCTCGCTGCCCGCAACGACGTCCTCGCGAACGCGCTCATCATCTGCGCCGGCGTCGTCACCCTCTTCGCGCCGAGCGTGTGGCCCGACGTCCTGGTCGGCGTCGTCATGGCGTTCATCAACGCGCGCGCCGCGAAGGAGGTCCTCGAACAGGCGCGGGCCGAGGTGCCCGAACTCGAGATCGACGAGGACGACGATGAGGACGACGACTGAGAGGCGGGGCGACCGCCTCTCCTTTACGCCTCCCCTTACTCCTCCGCCGCGCTCGGATGCGTCATATCGGCGGGCACGACCCAGGCGTCGAACTGCTCGGCGGTGACGAAACCGAGCTCGAGCGCCGATTCGCGCAGCGATAGGCCCTCGTGGTGGGCGTGCTTGGCGATCTTCGAGGCCGCGTCGTAGCCGATGTGCCGGTTGAGGGCCGTGACCTGCATGAGGTTCGTCGACAGATTCGCCTCGATGCGCTCCGTGTTCGGTTCGATCCCGTATGCGCAGTGCTCATCGAAGGACACGCACGCGTCCCCGAGGAGGCGGATCGACTCGAGGACGGCCCACGCCATCACCGGTTTGAAGACGTTGAGCTGGAAATTGCCCTGAGAGCCGGCGAAACCGACCGTCGCGTCGTTGCCGAAGACCTTCGTGGCGACCATCGTCATCGCCTCGCACTGGGTCGGGTTGACCTTGCCCGGCATGATCGACGAGCCCGGCTCGTTCTCCGGGATGAGGAGTTCGCCGATGCCGTTGCGCGGACCGGAGGCGTACCAGCGGATGTCGTTCGCGATCTTCATGAGCGCGTCGGCGAGGACGCGCAGGGCCCCGGAGACGAGGACGAGGGCGTCGTGCGCGCCGAGGGCGGCGAAGAGGTTGTCGGCCTGAGTGAATTCGATGCCGGTCTCCTCGCTGATCCTCTTCGCGGCGAGGGGGCCGAAGTCCGGGTGGGCGTTGAGGCCCGTGCCGACCGCCGTGCCTCCGATCGCGAGCTCGCGGGCCCTCGAGTCCGCGTACGCGATGCCGTCGAGGGCGAAGTCGATCTGCGCGACCCAACCGGAGAACACCTGCCCGAGGCGGATCGGCGTCGCGTCCTGGAGATGCGTGCGGCCGACCATGACGACCCCGTCGAACTCCTTCGCCTTCCGGTCGAGCGTGTCGCGCAGACGGCGCACGCGCGGATACATCGCGGCGAGTTCGCAGACGACGGCGATGTGCATCGCCGTGGGGAAGGTGTCGTTCGAGGACTGGCCTCGGTTGACGTGATCGTTCGGGTGGACGGGCGTCTTCGATCCGAGGGCGCCCCCGGCGAGCTCGATCGCCCGGTTCGAGATCACCTCGTTCGCGTTCATGTTCGACTGGGTGCCGGACCCCGTCTGGAAGACGACGAGGGGGAAGTGGTCGTCCAGGTCGCCCGCGATCACCTCGTCCGCCGCCTTCGCGATGAGTTCGGCGATGCCGGCGGGCAGTTCGCCGAGTTCGGCGTTCGCGAGGGCCGCGGACTTCTTGAGGACGCCGAGGGCGCGGATCATCGGGCGCCCCCAGACGAAGGTGTCGCGACCGATGTCGAAGTTGTGGAGGGAGCGTTCGGTCTGCGCGCCCCAGTAGCGGTCGGCGGCGACCTCGACGGCGCCCATCGAGTCGGTTTCTGTACGAGTAGCGGCCATGCGTGCTCCTCCTTCGCAGGCGGTCTTCCGGTTCCGGCCGTCCATCGCCGAGGGCGGGGCCTCCTCCTGAGAAGAGGGGGCGGGCGTCCTCGGCGCGGGCGGGCCGTCTTCGAGAGTATTCGAGCCCCGCGTTTTCGGCAGCGCGAAAGGAGGCGCCGCTGCCCGGGGAGGCGCTGTGGCGGTCCTCAGCGGGCCTCGTCCTCGCCGCCGCGAACGCGCCACGCGAAGGCGAGGGAGATCGTGAACAGGCCCAGCGAGACGAGGAAGGGCGAAGCGGCATGCCACCCGTACAGGGTGGTCGCGATGACGGGTGCGAAAATCCAGGTCAAGGCGCCCGTCGCATTCACGACGCCCGCGACTCCGCCCTGTTCCGCATCGCTGACCGCCAGGGAGGCTCCCGCTGAGAAGCCCGGGGAGGCCAAGCCGCTGGCCGCGCCCAAGGCGAAGGTCGACAGAGCCAGGAGGGGAGCCGACGAAACGAGGCTCAGTGCGATGAGCGAGACGAATCCCAAGGTCATGCCGAGACGAAGGAGGAGCTTGGGCGCAAGAGCCGCTCGCGGCACGACGAGCAGCTGCATGAGCATCCCGCCCGCAGCATTCGCGAGGAGCATGAGGGCGGTAACGCTCACCGTCTTCTGTGGGTCCAAGCCGATCCGATCCTGCACGAGGAAACCCATGGTGATCTGCACGACCCCGTTGGCGAAGAAGATCCCGAAAACGCCGAGGATCCAGGGGAGCACCCTCGGATCGGCCCATCGGACCCTCGGCGGCAAAACCGCAGGCGCCTTCTCCGAGGCGGCGTCGGCGGATCCGCGCGCAGCGCGGGCGGGCCCGTCCTTCGGGATCGTCGCAAGACCGATGACGAGGGCGATCGCGATGAACACCGGGGTCGCATGCACGGGCCCGTAGATCCACCATGCGCCCAGAGCCGAAGAGATCAGCGAACCGATCATGATCGACAGCTGAACCGCGCCCGAGAAGGCTGAGATGCCGGCGACACGGGCCGCCTCATCGGGGGTCGCCTCGGCGATGAGCGCCTGGCCCGTCGGGGGGATCGCGGCGACCGCCGCCCCGAAGAAGGGGCCGCGCGCGATCATGATGGCGGCTCCCGCTGCCAGGGGGCCGACGAGGGCGAAAGAGCGGAGCAGGACGGCCCCGGAGAAGAGCGAGCCTGCGATGAAGGCGAGGAGCAGGGCCGTCAGGAGGACCCTGCGCCGTCCCCAGGAGATCGACCGCCTCCCCCAGAATTGACTGAGGGCGGCGACCGTGACCGCCGCCAGGGAGACCGCGGCGCCGACGACCCAGCCGGGGATGTCCAGGGCGCGCGACAGCGGAGCGATCGACGCGTTGAGCATGTTCTGAGCCGTGTATGTGAACAGGACGATCGCCAGCAATGCGCGAAGCGTCGGATTCAGGGGCATCCTGCGGCTGGGGCTCGGAGAGGAGGGCGTGCGTCGCGGGTCGAGCGTCGGATCTGAGGGCACCGCCAGATTCTATCGGTCGCCCCCTTTTCGCTCGCGAGGAGCGGGCCGAGCGTTGCTCTTCGTTCCATCGTGACCGGCGACTACCGTGAGACCAGAAGGACATCGTTGGAGGGAGAGATCCATGCGCGGCGCCGAGCTTCATCGCATAGCGGACGAAACCGCCCTCGAACTGCCCCAATCTGAACTCACGTACCCTTTCGGGCCCGACTGGGAGGTGTACAAGGTCGTCGGGAAGGTGTTCCTCCTCCTGACGCAGTCGGCAGGGCCTCAGATGGCGACCTTCAAGGTCGAGCCTCGGGAGGGGCGGGCGCTGGTCGGCGCTTTCGACAACGTCGTGCCCGGGTACCACATGAACAAGACGCACTGGGTGACGGTGCTCCCCTCAACGAAGGGGCGGCCCGGCCTGCCGGCCGAGGAACTCGAAGAACTCATCGTCTCGTCCTACCTGCTTGTCGTCGCCGGATTGGCGAAGAAGAATCGGCCGGTGGACCCCTACGCCTTCGGAGCGGTTCGTGATCGCCGCTTGGGACGGGAGGCGCATCCGGGTCCGCTCCCTTTCTGAGGGCTGATCGTCCTCGGCGTCCGGGGGAATCCGGAAAGCGCTTTTGATCTTGTGAGATCCATCTCTGGACAATGATGAAGTGTCCCCTCAGTATTCATAGGGTTACCTAAGTTGATCGAGGGGATTGATACATGCAGAGACGGAAATCGCCCATCACCATCGCGATCGCGACGCTCGCAGCCGCCGTCATGACGACGATCGCCGCGGCCCCCGCCCATGCGGACCCCGAAAGGCGCGCGGCCGGATCGGATTCGGACTCCCTGCGATGGTCCTGGATCCACACCTCCCGCTACGGCGACATCATCCGCAAGACCGACCGCGTCACCTACACCGATGCCGGGGCCTTCACCCCGATCGGCTGCGACGCCACAGCCGACGGCCTTCCCGACATCGTCTTCGCCAACGAAGAGGGCCTCCACGTCCTCGGATACATCCCCTACGGCGATCCCGCCGATGAAGTCACGCGGACGCTGGCCGAGCAGAACGAGCTCGTGACCGTCCCGCGACCCGAGGGCTCCCAGGGCTTCGGAAAGCTCGTTACCTGCCTTCCGGGCGCTGTGAAAGGATCGGCCATGATCGGCGTGGCCGATCAGAGCCGCGTCTACCTCTACGCTTCGGGAACTGATGGGAGCGCCCCCGCTCTGGTCAAGACGATCGACATCGGCGAGCGGATCACGGCACTGGCCGGAGGACCGCGCAACGCCCTCTCGCCGAGCATCGCCATCGGCACGGCGAAGGGAGTCTCCGTCGTGAAGATCGAGCCCCTTTTGTCGAACGGCGGATCCGTGGGCCTGTCAGAGACCGATCCCCAGACGTGGACCATCGACGGATCGCAGGGCCTGAGCATCGTCGCCCTCGAAACCGCGCGCGGGCACTACGCCATCGGATCACCCGCGAGCCGAACCGTCTTCGTCGCCTCCGCCGCCACCAAGAGCGCGCAATTCACCGACAAGGCGATCCGCATCGAGGACAAGGCGGAAGCGGCGGACACCGCCTTCGGCGCCTCACTCGCCGCCATCGCGGACCTCGACGGCGATGGAACGCCGAACCTCGCCATCGGAGCCCCCGGAGCCAACGGAGGGCGAGGGGCGGTCGCCCTCGTCGCAACTCCCGACAGCGGGAGCATCACGGTCACGACCTCCTCCCAAGACTCCTCGCCCGTCGTCAATGAACTCGGAGGGAACGCCGGATTCCTGCTCCTGCGGGGAAGCGCAGGACGCCTCGGCGCCTCCCTCGCTTGGATCGACGGCGGAACGGAGGCCGGGGCCCTCCTCGTCGGACACCCCCAGGACCCCGAGCACACCGGGGGCGTCATCATCTCCGAAAAGGCCCTGAACAGGAACTACAACACGGGCCAGGGCATCACCGACATCCCCTCGGGGCAGATGGCGACCATCGCCTCCGCCGAAGGAGGAGAAGGCGATGCGGGCAGCCGCGTCGGGATCATCCCCCGAAGGGGCGACGACCCCCTCGTCGGCCTCTACACCGCTGACTCGACGAATCGAGTCGACGTCTGGACGGTCGACATGAGCCGCCAGTCGGAGCCGACCCACGACGAGAACGAGCCCATCGTCGCCCCCATCCCCGAGCCCCCCGCACCCACGGCCGAAGCCGCGCTCTCCCCGCTCGACACGGACGCCAAGAAGATCTGGCTCGGCGAATTCACCTCCGGACTGGGCTCCTCCCTGGCCCGAGGCCGCTGCGACGTCACCGGCGACGGGAAGGCCGACATCATCTCCGGCAACGTCGTGCGCTCCGAATGGAAATGGGACCCCTTCTACGCCGAGAGCACCCCGACGAAAGGCTGGGTCTTCAACGTCACCGGCCAGATCCAGATCATCCCGGGCGGAACCCCCGGCAAGGAGCTTCCCTCCGACGAGACCATCTCGATCAACGGCCCGAAGCGGACCCCCGATCCGGCCGTCGACTCCGCCGTCGGCCTGTCCGTCGCCTGCCTCGGCGACGTCAACGGGGACCGGATCGACGACATCGCCTTCGGATCCCACACCACCGCCAAAGTCTGGGTGATCTTCGGAGGAGGGCATCTGCGGGAAGTCGACCTCAACGCCCTCAAACCCGAATACGGCTGGGCCGTGGACCTTCCCGAGAAGGGCAGCGGAGGATTCCAGATCAGCCGCGTCGGGGACGTCGACAATGATGGTCTGGCCGACCTCGGCTTCGTCGTGGCGAACGCCGCCTACGCCTTAGGGACCGGCGATTCCGAACGCGGAACCGCCTACATCCTCAAGGGCAAGAAGGACGGCGCCACGATCGACCTCAAGAATCTCGAAGCGCCCAATGAAGCCGTCATCAAGAAGATCCACACCCCCGAGGGGCACACGATGAACGCCTTCACCCCGGTCGGCGACATCAACGCCGACGGCGTCGAGGACTTCGTCATCGCGGACTTCCAGCACCGCAACGACGAATGGGTCATGCCCGGAATGGCCTGGGTCGTTTACGGCGACTCCTCACCGGAGGTCCGAGCCGGGGAAGCGGGACGAGGATTCGTTCTGAGCATGCCCTTCGACCGCTCCCACCGCCTCGGCGCGGGCAACTCGATCGCCCCGCTCGGCGACGCGGACGGCGACGGAGTCGGCGACTTCCTCATCGGCTTCGACGGGGGACAGCTGCTCCATCAGGGAAGCGGGGGAGTCGCCCTCGTCCTGGGGCGCAAGACGCCCGTCGGAACCCCGGTCGCCGATCTCGTCATCTCCCCGCTCGACGCCGCCGCGCAATCGGAGCGCGTGCGCGTCATCACCGGGAGGTCCGGCGAAGAGGGGATCGGATTCGGATACGCCGTCGACGCCCTGGAACGCGCGGAGCAGCCGCCGCTCGTCGCGCTCGGGGCCTGGGGTGAGAACACGAATGGGCGCGCCCGGCTCTTCTCCGCCGACCAATTCAGCGTCCCCGTGCGCTCCATCGACGAGGTCGAGGCCGAAATCATCGAATCCGCCGGAGAACGCGCGCGCTTCGGCCGCTCGATCGCCTTCGTCGGAGACCTCCTCGGCGCCCCGAGCCTCGCCATCGGCGCAGACGGCGTCATCGACGATGAGGCGAAGGACGAGCAGGGCTACGCCCACTCCGCCCACATCATGGCCCTACGGGTGAGTGAGCCCCCGTCCGAGGGCGGGAGCGGTGCCGACGGGAAGCAGGGGAAGCAGGAGAGCGGAGGAGCCGTCACCTCCTCCTCGGCGGCCTCCGAGAAGGCACTGGCCCGGACCGGCATCGACGCGAGGATCGGACTTGCAGCCCTCGTCCTGCTCCTGGCGGGAGCCGCCCTCCACGGCCGTCGCTCCGCCCGGCGCGCATAAAGGACTCCGCCCCGCTTGTTTCCTTTCACGGGGCGGATGAGCCGGGGCGGGGAGGATGCGAGCCCTCCCCGCCCCGCAACTCCCCCTCATCAGAAGGAAGGGCAGACGTCCGCATCAGAAGGGCGAAAAGAGCGGGCGCGGTGCCGCGCCTTCAGCGCCGAACGTAGGTGGTGACGCGCCATCGGGCATCCCCCGACTTCGGCGCCCACTCGGCATCCGAGCGGGAGGCGTCGACGACCCAGATCCCGGCCGGGATCCCGGGGGCCCGAACCACTATCTCGCCCGGATGAAGCGCTGCGACATCAAGATCGAGATCGGTGACGACCAACTCATCCACCAGGTCCATCGTGTCCGCGTAGACCTGCGCTCCGCCCGCGATCCAGATCGTGGGCGCACCGGTCGAAGCGGCGATGCGACGCGCCAGTGCCAAGGCCTCGTCCATCGTCGGCACGACGGCCGCGCCCTCGGCCTCGTAGCCCGGCGAACGCGTCAAGACGATGTTCGTGCGCCCGGGCAGCGCACCGCCCAGAGCCTCCCAGGAGCGTCGCCCCATGATGAGCGGGCACCCCATGGTGGAGCGCTTGAAATGCGCGAAATCAGCGGGAACGCGCCAGAGCATCCCCGTGCCCGTCCCGAGGACGCCGTGCCGGTCCTGCGCCCAGATCGAAGCGATCCGCGTCATACGGCCACCGGCGCCTTGATCGTCGGATGATGCCGGTAGCCGTCCATGACGACGTCGTCGAAGCTGTAGTCGAAGATCGAGTCCGCCCTCCTCAGGTCGAGCCTCGGGAAGGGGTAGGGCTCGCGTGAGAGCTGCTCGGTCACCTGGTCGACGTGGTTGGAGTAGATGTGGCAATCGCCGCCCGTCCAGATGAAATCCCCGACCTCGAGGCCCGCCTGCTGGGCGAACATGTGCGTGAGCAGCGAATACGAGGCGATGTTGAAAGGAACGCCGAGGAACATGTCGGCGCTGCGCTGGTAGAGCTGGAGGGAGAGGCGGCCGTTGGCGACGTAGAGCTGGAAGAAGGCGTGGCAGGGCTCCAAGGCCATGTCCGGCAAAGCCCCGACGTTCCACGCCGAGACCACCATTCGCCGCGAATCCGGGTCCGACTTCAAGGTCTCGACGACCTTCGCGATCTGATCGATCTCCTTGCCCGAGGCGGTCGGCCAGCGGCGCCACTGCACCCCGTACACCGGTCCGAGCTCCCCGTCCTCGTCCGCCCACTCGTTCCAGATGCGGATGCCGTTGTCCTGGAGCCAACGGACGTTGGAGTCGCCGCGCAGGAACCACAGGAGCTCGCCGATGACGGACTTGAGGTGGACGCGCTTCGTCGTGATAAGGGGGAATCCCCTCGACAGGTCGTAGCGCAGCTGCGCGCCGAAGAGCGAGCGCGTGCCCGTGCCCGTGCGGTCGCCCTTGAATACGCCTTCGGACATGATCCGCGCGAGCAGATCCTCGTACTGCCGGTCCGCTTCGGTCACGGGGAAAGCCTCCTCTATCGTCTTTCCAGCTTCGCTTCCATTATCCCCGTCCGGAAGAATCCGGCTCGTCGGCCGCCGCGGCGTCGAGGGCGTAGGCCTCGAAGATCCGGGAGTCCTCGGGATCGCCCAGAGGCAGGACGTCGACGACGCGCTCGGGCGCGAAGGACGCGGGTGCGGGGCCGAGGGCGAGCATGAGCCCGTCGACCGTCGAGCGGGCGAGGGAGGACCCCGCCTTCCAGCCGATGAACGCGCCGATCCCGAAGGGGGCCAGGCGCCCGATCGTCGATGCGGCGAACTTCGACTGGGCCGTCCGCTTGAAGCGCTTGAGAAGAATCTCATTGACCTTCTGGGCGGAGATCGTCCTCACGTCCACGAAGGAGGAGGAGAACCACGCCAGGGCCTGCACCCCCGTCCTCATGGAGATCTCCTGCGCCCCTAAGGACCCGGTGAGGGCCGCCAGGACCAGGCCGGTCCGCTTCGCGGGATCCTTCAGATCCAGGCCGTACAGATGCGCGACAGTCAGGCAGTGGTGGGCGGCCTCGGCGATGAAGGCGAGGAACTGGACCCCCGAAGCGCCCGCGCTCAGGGCGGTGCCCATGCCCGGCCAAGCGGCGACCGCGCCGACCGTCGCCGACTCGCCGGACGCCCGTCGGATGAAACGCGCATTCGCGATCTCGACCAGGCGCGCCGGAGTCGCATCGGGGAAAGCCGCGCGGAGCCGCTCGGCGGACGCCCTGGTCGAAGCGCGCTCGACCTCGAGGGCCGCGGCCCAGGCGCGCGCCGGGATCCGCAGGAGCGAGGCCTCAGGCTTCCTCGACGGGCTCATCCGTGAACATCTTCCGATAGGTCGCGCCAGCGACGAGCGTGTGCCCGATCGTGCAATTGCGGTCGATCGCGCCCTCGGCACGACGGATCATCGCAGCGCGCTCCTGCGCGTCCACGGGGGACAGGTCCTGGATGAGCTCCACGTCGAAGGAGGCGTAGCGGTCCTCTCCTTCGACGTACTCGCCCGCGACGCCGATGAGCTGGGCGAAATCCTCGCCCAGACGATCGGCCAGGCGCTTGTCGCTCGACATCGCGTTGCAGCCCGCCAGGGCGATCTTGAGCAGTTCGCCCGGGGAGAAACGGCCCGGCCCGTCGCCGACGAGGACCTCGGCGCCGCGGGGATTCCTCGCCACGTACTGGCGAACTCCCTGGCGCTCGAGGAAGAGGGCGGGATTCGGCGCCGGAGCGGGTGCGTTCACAGGATTCGTGTCAGTCATAGTGCGATTCTCCCGCCAAAGCGCCTCAGGCGCCACGGGCGGCCAGCCACGCCCGGGCCAGATCGCCCTCGGCGTCGAGCACGAGCGACACCCTCGACAGGGCCTCCTTCTCCACGCGCCCGCCGAAGAAGGGGATCCTCACCGACAGCTCCCCCTCGAGGCTGCGCGAACTGAGGGCGTCTTGAGCCTCGATGACCGAGAGCGCCTCGAGCTTCACCGGCGCGCCCGTCACCTCGAGCACGCTGCGCGCCCTGCGCGCCCCGCCCTCGTCGCTCCACTCCTCCCGGAAACGGACGCGCGCATCGGCCGGAACGAAGGCCCGCGCCGCCGGGGGAAGTGCTGCGGGATCGAGCTTCGCACTCGCGCGAAGCGCGCGTCCTTCGACGAGGATCTCGGGGTCGAGGCCCGCCGCGGCGAAGCGCGAACGGACGAACTCGGGATCGAGGCTCATCCGCTCGACGTCCTCCGGCGGCATCGGGTATCGCAAGGACTCGGAGAACTTCATGGGCCTTCCTTCCTTCGGGGAACGATCCGCGGGGCGACGGGCGGGACGCTTCGAGCCCGCGCATCGCACTAGAGTTGATCCTATGAGAAGCCTGACGCAATTGGCGGAGGAGGCGTCGAGGAACGCCCTGTCCGAGAAGGACATCGAGTGGCTGCATCTTCTGCTGGCCGATTGGCAGGTGCTCGCCGATCTGGCGGCGGCCGATCTGGTCCTGTGGCTCTCCACCGACGACGATCGCTTCATCGCTGCGGCGCACTGCCGGCCAGCGACCTCCACGACGGTCCACGTCGACGACATCATCGGCTTGCAGCTGCCCGTCGCGCGCGAGGTCGAGTTGCGTCGCGCGATCGCCACGGGGCAGGTCGTCAAGTCGCCCTCGGCCCACTGGGCGGGCACCTACTCGATGATGGAGTCCTGCGTTCCCGTCCTTCACGACGGACGCATCATCGCCGTCGTCACCCGTGAATCGAACCTGTCCTCGCCGCGCCTGTCCCTCGGATTCGAGGGCTGGACCGTCGCCGCGGCGGACATCCTCTGCCAGATGATCGCCCGCGGGGAGTACCCCTACGAGACGACGCCGACGGTCACCGCGCACGGCGTGCCCCGCGTTCTCGACGGCGTCCTCATGATCGATCCTGAAGGCGCCGTCCTTCAGACGACGCCGAACGCGATGTCGTGCTTGCGGCGCCTCGGCATCCGCACCTCGGTGCGCGGCAGGGTGCTCGCCCAGGAGATCACCAACGTCATCGGCGACGAGACGATGATCGAGGAGTCCATGCCCGTCGTCGTCATGGGGCGCGCCTCGTGGCGGGCCGAGATCACCGCTCACTCGTCGACGATCACGATGCGGGCCCTGCCGCTCATGGAAGGGCGCAAGCGGCTCGGCGCGATCATCCTGACTCGCGACGTGTCGGAGGTGCGCCGCCGCGAGCAGGAGCTCATGACGAAGGACGCGACGATCCGCGAGATCCACCACCGCGTGAAGAACAACCTCCAGACGGTCTCGGCCCTCCTGCGCCTGCAGGCGCGGCGCTCGGACCAGCAGGGCGTCAAGGACGCCTTGGCCGAGGCGGAGCGGCGCGTTCAGGCCATCGCGACCGTTCACGCGGCGCTGTCGCAGAACGTCGATGAGGCCGTCGATTTCGACGAGGTCGCGCGTTCGATCCTGAGGATGGCGGGCGCGGTCGCTCAGACCGAGCACGCCGTCGAGGTCGTGACGAGGGGCGCTTTCGGCACGATCCCGGCCGATCAGGCCCAGGCCCTGGCGACGGTGCTCAACGAACTGGTCGCGAACTCGGTCGAGCACGGTCTCGCGGGGCGCGACGGCCGCATCGTCGTGGGTGCGAGCAGGGAGGGCGAATCGATGGTGATCACCGTCGCCGACGACGGCGTGGGAATCGAAGCGGGCACGCCGATGTCGGGCCTGGGCACGCAGATCGTCCATCAGATGGTGCGCGGGGAGCTCAACGGATCGATCGATTGGTCGCCCCGGGACGAGGGCGGGACGGTGGTCACGCTGAAGATGAGGGTCGAGGCCGTGTAGGGCTCGATGCGCGAGGAACGGGGGCGGGGCTGACCGATCGGTCA